>DASPTO010000178.1:0-2133 GCA_035623375.1 Thermoplasmata archaeon | reverse complement strand
CCCCGAGCCGTTCGCCGGCGCGCACGATCTGGGCCTTGGACAGTCGGAGGAGGGGCGTTTCGACGCGGATTCGCTCCCCCCGTTCGACGCCCGCCCGGGTTGCGAGCTTCGTGAGCCGCTCGAACGCCCGGAAATACTCGGGACGACAATCGGGGTACCCCGAATAGTCGATCGCGTTCGCGCCGAGGTAGATCGTCCCCAGGCCGTTGCTCTCGGCGTACCCCAGCGCGATGGACAATAGGATCGTGTTCCGCGCGGGGACGTACGTCGACGGAATGGAACCACGTGCATGCGCCCCGTGAGGGAGCGCTCGACGGCGGTCGGTGAGAGAGGAAGAGAGGAGGTCTCCCAGGGGCAGCCGAACGACCGTGTGGCGAGCTACCCGATAGCGACGCGCGAGAGCCCGCGCCGAGAGGACCTCGCGTTGGTGCCTCTGTCCGTACACGACCGTGAGGGCGTGGACGGGACGCCGGTCGCGGCTCGCAAGGGCGAGGCACGTCGCCGAGTCCATTCCCCCCGAGAGGAGAACGACGCTTCCCGGCCTCGACCCTCGCCGGCTCCTCACAGGGCAACTCCAAGGACCTGCAGGGCCAGGAGGGACATCCCCACCGCGCTCAGCATCCCCAGAAAGTTGGTCGACCCCTTCGAGAGGAGGCCGCGGTTCTCGAACAGTTCGCCGAGCACAGAATCGACCTGGCACCCGAGGAACCCGACCACGGTCACGACCGCCACGAAGGCGACTGGCGCGATGGTCGAAGTGCCGAACGCCATGAACAGGCCGAGACCCACCACGGCGGTCGTGACCGACCCAACCAGGGCGAAGACCTGTCCGGTCCGAGAGACGCCGCCGTTCGTGCCCGGGGCCACCGGTTCCCGGGACAGGATGCTTTTGGCGCGTCCGGCGAGAACGCCGAACTCGCTCGCGAGGGTGTCCGAGGCGCCGAAGGCGAGGGCGCTCGCGAACAGAAGGGAGGTGGACGGAGAGCGGAGCGCCTCCGAGGGAAGACCCCCGGCGACGGCGATCGCGGTCGGAATCAGAATGTGAGCGACCACGTTCGACACCCCGCGCTCCCCGGCCCTTCCTTCCTGGACGTGCTTCTGCTTTTTTTCTTGGATCCGGTACCGGGTCGCGAGCGAACTCGCCGCCACGAAGAGGACGAGGAGCGCGAGGTACGGGAACCCGACGAGGAGAACGATGACGATCCCGAACACCGCCGCCACCACTCCAGCCCATGGGGTCAACGCGCGCGCCGCGACCGCCCCAACCGCGAGGAGGATCGTGGCCACGACCCCGATGAGGGCGAACCACCCAGTCAGCACGTAGAGGTCTCCCGCGGGCGCGAGCGGGCGATGGGTTTAACCCCTTCGAGGCGGGCCAGGAGCGCCAGGGAAGCACCCCCGGTCAGCCCAAGGCAAGGATTCTCAGCACCGCGGCGGAGAACGAGCCTGCGCGAACGTCGACCGCATCGCTCTCGGTGAGCAGCTCGAGCGACGGGTCCCGGTCGTGCCCCGGTGTCGTCACGACCGCGGTGAGGAGGCCGAGCTCCCGTCCGGCCTCGACGTCCAGGCCCCGGTCCCCCACGATCGCGCTTGAGGCAAAGTCGATGTTCCAGTCGTTCCGCGCCTGTCGGAAAAGAAGCGTCCCGGGCTTACGACACTCGCAGCGCGTCTCGGGCGCATGAGGGCAGTAGTAGAATGCATCAACGTGGGCACGATACGGTCGGAGGAGCTCGTTGAGTCGTCGGTGAATCCGTTCGACATCCTCTCTCGAGTAGTAGCCGCGCTCGACTCCCGATTGGTTGGTGACGCACACCACCAGGAATCCATGGTCCCGGGCCAACGAGAGGGCATTCCCAACGCCACGGAACAGCTCGAGCCGCTCGGCTTCTCGAAGGTAGTGGAGATCCGGGTTCAGTGTGCCATCCCGGTCGACGAACAATGCCCGGCGAATCGGACGAGTCTGATCCACACCCGGGCCGGTGCCGACCATCTTCGCGTGGAGGCAGAGAACAGGATAAGGGTTCATCCCCCGGTGGGATGACCTTCCGCTATGAGCCCGCGCCCCGCCGAACTGGCAGCCCTGCGCGCCGATCTCAGCTCGGCCTTGGACGACTCTCTCGGACCGTTGCGAGA
>DASPTO010000177.1:0-4860 GCA_035623375.1 Thermoplasmata archaeon | reverse complement strand
CCGTAGAGGATCTGGTCGAGCTCATCGTAGGAGATCCCGAGCTCTCCTTCGTCCGTCTGTCCTTCCCAGAGCCCCGCGGTCGGCGGCCGCTCCCGGATCTCGCGAGGGAGCTCCAGCTGGGCGGCGATCGTCCGGACGTCGGTCTTGTAGAGGTCGCCAAGCGGAAGGATATCGGCGCCCCCGTCCCCGTACTTCGTGAAGTAGCCGAGAAGGAGTTCCGACTTGTTCCCGGTGCCTGCGACCAGGCGGTGGCGCTCCCGGGCCAGCGCATAGAGGATGGTCATCCGGATGCGGGCCTTCACGTTCCCGAGGGCGACCTTGTCCACGAGCTCGGGAAGGAGCGAGCGATACGCGACCTCGACCGGATCGATCCCGACGGTCCGGGATTCGACCCCGAGATTCCGGGCGTACTCGACCGTCTCCCGGAGGAGCTCATCGGAGAACGGTGCGTCGGGCAAGAGGACTCCCAGGACGTGCTGCGGACCGAGGGCGTCCCGGGCGAGCCGGGCGACGACCGCACTATCGATTCCGCCCGAGAGGCCGACCACCACGCCGTCCGCACCCTCCCGGAGCGCATGCGCTCGCAGGAATTGGCCGATCGTGTCGACCGCATGCGGAGGAAGTCGGGGGACCAGTTCTCCCGTCACGCTTCGACCCCCAGGGGCGCGAGCTCTAAGCTCGCTTCCCACTCGACCCGACAGTCGCACGTGAGACCGTCCAGCGAGCCGAACTCCTGGGAGAGCGACGCCTCCTCGATAGCCGCGAGCACTTGAGCATCGCATCGGCCGCAGTTGTGGGGACCGCGAGGAAGTCCGCCTGCGGTCGGGAAAGACAAGAGACGTGCGGAACCCCGGACGGACGAGCCGCCGCGGAGAGCGTCGACGAGCGACCAGAGCCACGGCGGACGGTATCGGCCGCGATGGTAGAGCCACTCGACCACCGTTCCGTTCTGGATGTGGACCGGGTTCACCGAGAGGGCGTCGAAATGGGGCGCCGCGTCGCGGACCGAGCTCACCACGTCGGCGACCGCCTCCGACTCGGTGAGATAGGGCGGTTTGAGGAGAAGGTACGCCTTCGTTCGAACCTTCATCGAGCGGAGGCGGTCGGATGCCTCCAGGTACTCGGCGGGAGTGGAGCCCTTGTTCACGAACCGGGAGAGGATGGTCGGGTCCGTTGACTCGAGGCCGAGCGCGACCTCGACCTCGCCCGCGAAGGCGTCCCGGAGGGGACCGACCGACTCGTGCGTGGCGAACTCCGGCAGTGTCTCGAAGAGGAACCGCCGGGCTCGACCCGAGAACGCGGAAACGATGGCGGTCCGGCTCGCGGGGTCGACCTCGCGGTCGTCGAGGAAGCTCCCCGACGTGTAGACCTTGACGTACGGCTCGTCCCGGTAGCGCGCAAGGGCTCGGGAGAGCTGTTCCCGAAGTTCGTCCGGGGTCGCGGAGCGGCCCAGCGTGTCCTTCGAGTACCCGCACATCGAGCATCCCTTGAGGTCAGCCCAGTAGCAGCCGCGCGTCCGAAGGATGAGGACGAAGGCCCGGACCCGCTGGTCCCCCAGAGCCTCGTCCTCGACCCACTGGTTCACGAACCGACGGGCTTCGCCCGGCGATGCGGGCACCGGGCGGCGGTCCCGGGCCACCGACCGACCGACCGACTCGTTCGTCACGATTCCTCGATCGAGATCTCGACGTCGTCGTCGTCCTTCAGGTGGAGCGAGTCTCGAAGGCGGTCGCGGGCGATGAACTCGATGACGTCCTTGTAATGGCTGCGGTCCGGGTGGATGAGGTGACAGGGATGCCCGTTCATGCGCGCGGGGAAACATGTCGCCCCGCCGAACGTCCTGCCGCTGGCGTGGAATCCGTCGACCCGGATCCCGGACCATTCCGAGACCAGGGAGGCGCGTCGAAGTGCCTCGGGACCGACCCGGACATTGAGGGTTCCCGGGTACGGGGTGTATCCGAGGCGCTCGGTGAACTGTAGAACGTATCCCGGCTGGCTCAGGTAGTAGCGTCCCTCGCCCAGCCCGGACGTGACCTTTCCATGGAGGGAGACCTTGGCCGGTCCCTCGAAGATTCGACGATACCCGTGGTACTCACCCCGCAGCATCTCCATCGCCGCCGGGGTGAGGAGGAGCCGCTGTCGACGCTGCGCGAGCGAACGAGTGACGAGCCCGCCCGCCTCGAGGGCGAGAAGATAGCGGTCCGCGGCCTGCTGGCTAACTCCGAGCCGCTCTCCGATCTCTCGCGAAGTCGCCACGACCGCCGTATGGTCGCCTCCCGCGAGCGCGAGGAGCTTGAGGACCGCGAGGGCCTCTCCCTTCGGCCGGGGGCGTCCCTTGTCCACTGCGGCGCGGGCGGCGGACCCCATCAGGCCGGCTTCCCTGCCGCGCCCTGGGGGGCGTTCAGGGTGACGACGTTCGACCCACGCAGGACAACTCGGCCGAGATGCCGAGTGACTTCCGACGTCCGTTCCTCCGCGTCGTCGAGGACGAGGTTCATGTGCTCGTCCATGCCGAGAAGCTTCCCGGTGAGAGTCCGGGAGTCCTTCAGCTCGAGCGACACCCGCTGCTGGAGCAACCGCTCGATGACGTGAGACGGACCGTCCACCATCGGCCCGACGACCCGGGAGCGGCCTTTAGCGTTTTCCGGGCAGGGTGAACGATATCTCTGGGTCCGGGTACGCTCCCGCGTGTCCTCGACTCACATCTCGAAAGGGCTGGACGACGTGGTGGTCGGGACCTCCGAGATTTCCTGGGTCGGAGGGACCACGGGCGACCTGGTCTACCGCGGGTTCGACGTTCGGTCGATCGTTCCCGGGGTTCCGTACGAATCGGTCGTCCACCTCCTGGTCTTCGGCGGGCCGCCTCGGGCCGACCCCTCCCCCGAGGTCGTGTCCGCACTCCGGTCGGCCCAAGCGCCGACCGCCTCCGTGGAGCGGATCGTCGACGCTCTCCCGGGAGACCTTCCGCCGCTCGAAGCGCTCCGAACAATCCTGTCCGCCATGGGCGATGGGAGTTTCGGCTATCCGCCCACCCGAGAGGAAGGGTTCCGCCTCATCGCCCAGACGCCAGTCCTTCTCGCCCGCTTCGTCCGTCGCGCCCGAGGCGAGGAGCCCGTTTCCCCTCACGCGGGGTTATCGCACGCAGCGAACTATCTGTGGATGCTGACGGGCGAGGAGCCGTCGGACTCCCACGCGCGAGCGCTCGAGGGGTACCTCTGCCTGCTGGCCGACCACGGGATGAACGCCTCGACGTTCGCGCTTCGGGTGGCGGTGTCGACCCAGTCCGACCTCATGAGCGCCGCCACCGCCGCGCTCGCGACCCTCAAGGGTCCACTCCACGGAGGCGCGCCGAGTCGGGTCTCCGACATGCTGGACGCCATCGGTTCCCCGGAGAACGCCGAGCGTTGGATTGAGGAGCGGCTCGCGCAACGCGAGCGGCTGTTCGGATTCGGTCACCGGGCGTACAAGACCGAGGACCCCCGCGGGGTGGTGCTGCATCGGATTGCGAAGTCCGTCGCCGACCCTCGTCGGTTCGAGCTTGCCGAGGCCGTGGAGCGGGCCGCGCTCGCTGCGCTCCGGCGCTCGCGACCGGAGGCCCGTCTCTTCACGAACGTCGAGTACTACAGCGCGGTCGTGCTTGAGGCGGTTGGGCTTTCGCGCTCGCTCTTCACGCCGACGTTCGCGGTCGCGAGAACCGCGGGCTGGACCGCCCACGCGCTCGAGCAGGCGGCCGACAATCGCCTCATCCGGCCCGAGGTCGAGTACGTGGGCCCGTCGAAGGGACGGCGGTGGCCGCGACCGGTGGCGACCGCCTAGCACGCGACCTTACGAGCCGGACTTCTCGCCGTGTTCGTCGTCGACGACCTTGTAGTCGGCGTCCACGGGGCCGCTCGGGCCGCCCCCGCCTGAGGGAGGAGACTCCCCGGCTCCTCCGGTCGGAGGCGCCTCACCAGTCGGACTTCCGCCCGACGTCGGGCCGGACGACTGGTAGAGTTTCTGACTCACCGCGTGGAGCGCTCGCGTGAGCTCGTCGGTCCGGTCCTGAATCTCACGGGGGGTCGCGTCCTTCCGCTCGATGACAGCCCGGACAGCCTTGACCTTCTCTCGGACCTCGTCGGCTTCGCTTCCGGAGATCTTCTCCTTCTGCTCCGTGA
The DNA here is from genome assembly GCA_035623375.1 of Thermoplasmata archaeon. Lineage (GTDB taxonomy): Archaea > Thermoplasmatota > Thermoplasmata > Lutacidiplasmatales > UBA184 > Lutacidiplasma. The sequence continues at coordinate 706 of DASPTO010000177.1, read as the reverse complement.
GCAGGCGTTCCGCCTCGTAGGCAAGCGACTCGGCGGCGTTGCGGGCCTGGATGAGCGCGGCACGCTCCTTGTCCTTCTCGGCGAACTCTTCCGCCTGGTGGACCATCCGCTGGACCTCGTCCTTCGAGAGCTTGTTGGACGCGGTGATCGTGATCCCCTGCTTCCGTCCCGACGCGAGGTCCTTGGCGGAAACGTTCAGGATCCCGTTCGCGTCGATGTCGAACGTGACCTCGACCTGAGGAACTCCTCGAGGCGCCGGTGGGATGCCGGTGAGGAGGAAGCTTCCGAGCGAGACGTTGTCCGCGGCAATCGGCCGCTCTCCCTGGTAGACCTTGATCTCGACGCTCGACTGGTTGTCCGCGGCCGTCGTGAAGATCTGGCTCTTTCGGGTCGGAATGGTCGTGTTGCGGTCGATGAGGTGGGTCGCTACCCCTCCGAGGGTCTCCACCCCGAGGGAGAGCGGCGTGACGTCGAGCAGCACGACGTCCTTGACCTCGCCCGCGAGGACTCCGCCCTGGATCGCCGCACCCATCGCGACGCACTCCATCGGGTCCACCCCGTGCTCGATCGGCCGGCCGATCGACTGTTCGAGGAACTTCTGGACGATCGGCATCCGGGTCGGTCCACCGACGAGGACGATGCGGTTGATCTGGTCCTTCGGGACCTTGGCGTCGCGGATCGCCTGGTCGACGGGCGTGCGGCAGCG
>DASPTO010000176.1:0-2270 GCA_035623375.1 Thermoplasmata archaeon | reverse complement strand
CCCAACGGGTCCGGGAAGACGACGCTCCTTCGGTTGCTGATGGGGCTCCTGCCTCCGAGCGCCGGGACGCTCTCGGTGCTGGGGCACGACCCCCAGCGGGAACCGCTGCTCGTCCGCGAGCGGGTCGGCTACATGCCCGAGCACGACTGCCTCATGCCCGACCTGAGCGCCGTGGGGTTCGTCTCCCACATGGCTCGGGTGAGCGGCCTTCCCCGGGAGGTCGCCATCAGCCGGGCGCACGACGTGCTCGACTTCGTCGGCCTCAAGGAGGAACGGTACCGGAAGATCCGCGAGTACTCCGTCGGCATGCGCCAGCGCGTGAAACTCGCGCAGGCGATCGTCCACGACCCTCCGCTCTGTTTCCTCGACGAACCGACGTCGGGACTCGACCCTCAGGGCCGGGAGGAGATGCTCCACCTCCTCGCGGTGCTGGCCCGGCTCGGGGGCCACTCCTTCGTGATATCGACCCATCTCCTCCCCGACACCGAGGGGCTCGTCGACCAGGTCCTGCTCCTGAACGCCGGCCGGTTGCTCGCCGCCGGCTCTGTCCGGGACCTGCTCTCCTCCGGGGACGTGCGCACGGTCGTCCGGATCAAGGGCGACCTCCCCGCCTTCGTATCGGAGCTCTCGACGCGCGGGATTTCCGCTCGGGTCGAGGGGTCGGAGCTCTCGGTCCAACTTCTCGGTGACAACACTCGTCCGATCTTCGAAGCGGCCCAGGCGACCCACAGCCAGGTGCGCTACCTCGGGCCGTCGGTGCGGACGGTCGAGGACCTCTTCCTCTCGCTGGTCGACGCGGCGACGCCGAGGACGGGGCCATGAGCATCAGCGCCCCGCGGTACGTTCGCGCTCCGGTCGCCCACCTCGGGCGGACCTTCCGGGACCTTGCGGTCCTGCAGCGGGAGTTCCTCCGCCGGTCGACGGCGGGCCCGCTTGCGGTCATTGCGCTCGCCTTCCTCTCCGTCGTGATCACCGTGACCTTCACGGTGGACTTCGCCGCCCTCACCGGTACCTCGGTGATGGGAGCGTTCGAGTCGCCCTACCGGTCCGTGTTCTGGACCCTCCTCATGCTCATCGTCACCGCCATGGTGGGCAGCGGGAGCCTCGCGGACGACATCGGGAGCCGGTCGATCACGCTCTACCTCTCGCGGCCGATTCACCTCACCGACTACCTGTTCGCGAAGGCCGCAGCGACCGGAAGCTGGATCCTGATCGCGGCCGCGGGTCCCGGATGCGTGGCGGCGGGCCTGACGGCCGCGCTCGGGATGGTCTCCGCGTCGACGGCGCTCACCGCGGTGGGAGCGTATCTCGCGGTCGGCCTCGTGACCGCGGTCTACTTCACGGGAATCTCGCTCGCGTTCTCCTCGCTCACCCGACGCAGTCTCTACGCGGGGGTGGCGATCTTCGGGTCGGTGCTCTCCGTCGCCGCCAGCAGCGAGGTCGTCTCGGGCATCGTCGGGAACACCAACGTCCTCTACGCGGACCCGAACACGTGCCTCAACAGCATCGCCCAGGCGAGCTTCGGACTCCCGGCCCCGTACCCGATCGACCCCGCGACCTCGCTCGTGGTCATGGTGCTGGTCGGTATCCTCCTCGGGATGCTCGCATGGTGGCGGCTCAGCCGGATCGAGGTGGTGGGGGAGTGACCGGGGTCGTCGTCGCCGACAGCGTCACGAAGCGCTATGGGGAGGTGCTGGGGCTCAACGGGTTCTCGGCGAACTTCCCGGAAGGGATCACCGGCCTCGTGGGACCGAACGGCGCCGGGAAGTCCACCCTGTTCCGGCTCCTCGCCGGCCAATTGAAGGTCGACTCCGGTCGTCTCACGATCCTGGGGGAGCCCGCCTGGGGCCAAGGGGAGTTCCGGCGGCGCATCGGGTACTGCCCGGAGCCACCGTCGCTCTTCGACTGGATGACCGGGAACGACTTCGTCACCACCCTCCTCCGGCTCGATGGATTCTCCCGGGAGGAGGCGGCGGCCCGGTGCGCCCGCGCGATGGCCGAGGTCGCCCTGACCGGGGACGGGAACCGACGCCTTCGGGTGTACAGCAAGGGGATGCGCCAGCGCGTGAAGTTCGCGCAGTGCATCGCCCACGACCCGGAGCTCGTTCTTCTCGACGAGCCCCTGAACGGTGTCGACCCGGTCGGCCGGGCTTCGTTGAGCGTGCTGATGAAGCAGTTCAGCGCCGCCGGTCGACACCTGATCGTGAGCTCTCACGTGCTCTACGAGGTCGAGCGCCTCACCGACCAGATCGTGATGATCGCGAACGGTC
>DASPTO010000175.1:0-8609 GCA_035623375.1 Thermoplasmata archaeon | reverse complement strand
TGCCAGTGCCTGGGCGCTCGCAGCAGCCCTTTCGGCTCGGGGGGACGACGTCCGTGTCCTCCATCTACTGGGCTCCGTCTCGGGCCCCGTGCCTCCGGGGATCGTCGGTGTCCCCGTGGAGATCCCGCTTCGCCGTCCGGGGGGGCCAGGGGAGCTCGCCGAGTTCGCGAACGCGGCAGGACACCAGCTTCGCAAGAATGCCGACCTCATCCTCCGAGACCCCGTCGGTCTCGGAGCGCTCGGGATGCGCCGCTCTCGAACGGGCCCGCCGATCGTGGGGGCATTCGCTCGGAGCGTCGAGATCCTCTCGTTCGACGGGGACCGGCAGGACCGGCCGGCCGCGGGCCTCGTCGACCGGATCGACACGTGGCTCGACCGCAGGAGCGTTCGACGGCTCGAGCGCAGCGCAGTTGCAGAGGCCGACCGGCTATTCTACGACGGACGGGAAGTCGCAGAGGCGTTCGCCAAGGAATACGCAATCCCCGACCGCAAGCTCTCGATGGTCCCGATGGCGGTCCCCACGCTCCCTCCGCTCCCGGAACGGAGCGCCTCCCGCCAGGACCTCCGGATCCCGCCCGACGTCCCCGTGGTGGTCGCACCGACCGCCTTCGAAGAGCCGGACCCCTCGGGAGTGGACCGGGTCCTGGAGGCGTTCCGTAGGGTGCGACCGTTCTTCCCGGGCGTGCGCCTCGTAGTGGCGGGCACCGCTGCGCCCTCGGACCCAGGGGTCGTCTCTCTCCCGGACCGCAGCGCGACCAGTCTGGCCAACGCCCTTGCAGGCGCGGACGTTGCCGTCTTCGCGCGACGAGCCCGGGGATTCGACCTGGGGGTCGTGCTCGCTGCACGAGCGCATCTCCCACCGATCGTCCTTCCGAACGCGCTCCTCCCCGTGGACCCGGCGGGCGGAGTACGGGTCGCCGCGAGCGACGACCCGGGCGACCTCGCGTCCGTGCTCGCGGAGCTTCTCGCCGACCCCTCGACGCAAAAGGACGTCGGCCGAAAGGCTTCCAAGTTCGCCGAGTCGTTCCTTCCCGAACGCGTCGCGGCCGAGGTCGAGGACGCCCTCGGGAGCCGCACGGGATAGCGAGCTACTCCGGTGCCTCGTCGTGGGGCTCGTCGAGCCGCCACTCCGAGAACCCGCGGCCCCCCGAGAATCGGCGGACCGAACGGACAACCCCGTCCCAACTCACGTCGGGTGGGATCTCTCCCGAGTCGATGCGGTCGAGGACCGAACGGAAGAGGAGCCGAAGGTGGGCGAACGGGTCCTCCTCGCCGGCGCGCACCCACGCCGCGGCCGGGCGCACCACTTTCACCGTCCCGCCACCTGTGGTCCATACGCCGACGCTCGCCGCGCGCGTCCCGTTGGTGCGCTGGGCGAGTCGTTCGGCCGCCTTCTCGGAGGGTAGGACGACCGCGACCCAGTCGCCCCACGCTCGCCGCTTGAGAGCCTGGACGAGGACCGCGCGGCTCCCCGACACCTTTGCCTCAACCAAACCAACCTCGTCCCCCCGCCGCGCCACGAGGTCGAAGTAATCGGTCGAGTCCAGGTTCGGGTACACGCGGTATCCCTGTCTTTCAAGGTACTCCGCGGTCGTTCGTACAACGTCGCTCTCGCGGATTCGAGAGGACTTCGGAGCGGGACCCGGGGTCACGTCCCGCTCCGGAGGAACCAGCGGTCGACCCGGGACCGGGGCACTCCGACCACGATCGGTCGACCGTGCGGGCAGGAGTACGCGGCCTCGGGGAGGGAGTGAAGCGCGGTCAACACTCGCGCGAACTCCTCCGGGCTCACCGTATCCCCGGCCCGGATCGCAGCGTGGCAAGCGATGGTGGCAGCACGCCGCTCTTCGAGACCGTCCGGCAGCGTCGGTCGCCCCCCGGCAGCGATCTCGTCCAAGAGGTCGGTGACCGCTTCGGCGCGGGCGGAGTGGCCTCGGTACGCGGGGACGGACCGGACGAGGAACGACTCGGGGCCGAACGGCTCGACCTCAAACCCGGCCGCATGGACGGTCTCTGCGTTCGCGGAAAGCGTCTCACGCTGCGCCGCCGTGAGGTGGAGCGCGACCGGGGAGACCAGGGTCTGCCGCTGGAGCGCCCCGGTGCTCCGCACTTCCTCATAGAGGACACGCTCGCTCGCAGCATGCTGGTCGATCAGGACGAACCCCTCGTCGGTCTCCGCGACCCAGTAGAGGGAGTGAAAGCATCCGAGGAGTGCCATCCGAGGGTGGCCCCCGCCTGGCGGGAGTTTCGGAAGCTTCTCCCGCGGGCCGACGAGCCCCCCCTCAAGAGTGCGCTGGAGTCGCTGGTGCTCGAGAATGACGGTCGGGGCGCCGCGGAGGGGCTCTGGCCGATTTCGAGGGGTCGCGGGAAGCGGAACCCTGGGCGCTGAGGTCGCCGCCTCTGCGACCAGGGGAGCCTCGACCAGCGATTCCCGACAGCAACGACGGATCGCATCCAGGAGGTCTCGCTCCTTTGCGAACCGGATCTCGCGCTTGGTCGGGTGGACGTTGACGTCCAGGCCCGCGGGGTCGAGCTGGAGATGGAGGACCCCGACCGGGAATCGGGTCCGAGGTAGGTAGTCCCCGTACGCGAGTCGGACGTTTTGTGCGATTGGCCGGGAGACGATCGCGCGACCGTTCACCGCGACGAACAGCCCGCGTGGCGTCGGAGCCGCTACCCCAGGGCGGCCGAGCGCACCAGAGAGCCGACCCCCGGGGACCGTGGCCTGGACGACGAACGAAGCTCCGAGGAAGCTCGGGCCGAGGACCCGCGCCGCGGCGTCGGTGAGGTCCTTGGCCGGGGGGTACGTCCCCACTTCTCGACCTTCCGACTCGACCCGGAGGCCCACCCGGGGCTGTGCCAAGTAGAGCCGCTCGATCGCGTGCAGCACCTCGACCTGCTCGGCCGCCGCGCTCTTCAGGAACTTTCGGCGAGCCGGTGTATTGAAGAAGAGGTCTTCGACCTGGACCGTGGTTCCCGGCGAGCGGGACTCCGAGAAACGCTCCACGATCTTCCCACCGACCACGGAGATCCCTTCTGCTGAGTCGCGGTCGCGGGGACGCGAGACGAGACGGAACCGAGACACCGACCCGATCGCGGCCAGCGCCTCGCCACGGAACCCCAGGGTTCCGATTCGCTCGACCGGTCCGTCGGGGTCGAGCTTGTTGGTCGCGTGCCTCTCGACCGCGAGCTCGAGCTCGTCCGGGGGGATCCCGCCGCCGTCGTCGGCGACCTCGATCCGCTCGAGACCTCCGTTCGTGAGACGAACGGTGACGAAACCGGCGTTGGCATCGACCGAGTTCTCCACGAGCTCCTTGACGACCGACGCCGGACGTTCGACGACCTCGCCGGCGGCGATTCGTTCCACCGTCTCGCTCGAGAGGCGTCGGATCGGTCGACGGGTCGTCGGCGACGCGCCGTTCATCCGCTCCCGTCCTTGGTCGAGGGTTGGTTCGTCGCGCGCCGCTTCAACTCGCGCAGGGTCCGCGCCGCTTCGTCCGGGGTAAGCTGCTCGGTGTCGAGCTTCCGAAGTTCCTCGACCACCGGGTGGTCGCGGGCTGCCTCCGAAAGCAGGACCGCCTGGGTGTAGCGGGGACCCTTTCCGCGACCGGTCTTCGCGGTGGACGGAACTTTGCTCTCGCTCTCGAGTCGATGGAGCAGTCGTTCGGCCTCCTCGAGGACTCCTTCCGGGAGCCCCGCGAGACGCGCGACATGGACGCCGTAGCTGCGGTCGGTCGCACCCGGGACGAGCCGGTGGAGGAACACGATCCCGTCCGGCCCTTCCCGAACCGCGAAGTGCGCGTTCTCGGCTGCCGAGAGGCCACGGACGAGGTCCGTGAGCTGGTGGTAGTGCGTTGCGAGCAGACACCGGGCCCTCGTCGCATCGTGGATGTGACGGAGGGTCGCCCACGCGATCGCGAGACCGTCGAACGTGCTCGTCCCCCGCCCCACCTCGTCCAGGAGAACGAGCGAACGGGAGTCTGCCGCGCGAAGGATCTCCGCGACCTCGCTCATTTCGACCATGAAGCTCGATTTCCCCCGGCCGATTTCGTCCGTGAAACCCATCCGGGTGAACAGCTGCGTGACGAGACCGACCCGTGCGAACTTCGCGGGCACGAACGACCCGGCCTGGGCGAGAACGACCAACAGGCCGACCTGTCGCATGAAGGTCGACTTCCCCGACATGTTCGGGCCGGTGAGGACCAGCATCCGTCGACTCTCCGGTTCGAGGTCGAGGTCGTTGGGCACGAACGACTCTCCGAGGATCCGGTCGAGCACCGGATGCCGTCCCTCCCGAATCACGAGGACGGAGGAGTCCTCGACCGTGGGACGAACGTATCCTCGTGTCTGGGCGAGGTGCGCGAACGTCGCGAGAGCGTCCAACTCCCCGATGGCACGGCCGACACGATGGACGGCGGGCACGTGATGCTCGACCTCGTCGAGCAGCGCTTCCCATCGCGCGGCCTCGGCGGTCGTGATCCCCTCTCGTGCTTCCAGCACGCGCCGCTCGACCTCCTCGAGACGGTCCGAAGTGAACCTCTCTGCCTGTGCAACCGTCTGCCGGCGGCGGAAGTGAGGGGGCACGCGGGCCAGGTGCGGCTTCGTCACCTCGAAGTAGTACCCAAAGACCTGGTTGTAGCCGATTTTGAGCGTCCGGATCCCGGTCGCTTCCTGCTCGGCACGTTCGAGCGCTGCCATCTCGTGGAGGGCCTCTCGCTCCGCATCCCGCCACCGGTCGACCTCGGGGGCGTGACCGGGCCGGAACCGCTCGCCCGCCTCGTCGGCAAGGGAGGGGTTCTCGGGGAGTGCTCCCGAGAGCAACGAGACGAGCTCGGCCGGGGGAACGAGGTCCGAGGCGACGCCGGCGAGCCGGACCGACGCAGGTCCCTCGGAAAGCGCGACGGCAAGGGATGCTGCGGTCTCGAGCCCGGCACGAAGCGAAGAGAGCTCGACCGGTCGCACCCTTCGCCCCGCGACCCGGGCGGCGATCCGGGAGAGGTCGGGAACGGTCCGAAGCCGGGCCCGGAGTCCCTCGACTCCCGCGCCCCGGTCGACGAGGGCTTGCACCGCGTCCTGTCGAAGAGCGATCGATGCCGAGTCGGCGAGCGGGTTGGAGATCCAGAAGGAGAGGGTCCTCCGACCGGCGGCGGTGACGGTCTCGTCCCATGTCCCGAGCAGGGTGGCTCCCTTCGGGTCGTCCGGATTCATCGGCCGGTTGATTTCGAGATGCCGGAGCGTCTTCGCATCCAGGACGAGACGACGACCACCGGTGCCTCGGTCGACGATCCCGAGGTGCGGGAGGAGCCTGGGTTGGGTCACGCGAATATATGCCGCGAGGCGGCGGTCGGCTTCGAACACGTCCGGCGGGAGTTCTTCCTCCGTTCGAAGACCGCTGGGAAGCTCCCCGACGGACATCGCGTCCGGGGCAGCCTCGAGCCGAGCGGACGGGAACTCACGGCGCAGCGCGGCAGCAAGACGTGAGGTGAGGCGCTCCTCGCGGGCGACCCATAGGATCTCCCGGGGCTGGAAGGCGGCGAGAGACGACACCACACCCTCGACGCTGCGGCCGTCCGCCGCTCCGTGGAACCACTCGCCGGTCGTGATGTCAACTGCGGCGTAGGAGCCGACGCCCTCGGTCGGCGCGACGACACACGCTAGAAAACTATGGTCGGGGCCGCCCAGGATGCGGTCCTCGACCACTGTCCCGGGGGTGACGACCCGGGTGACCTCCCGGCGCACGAGGCCTTTCGCGAGCCGCGGGTCCTCCACCTGGTCGCAGAGCGCAACCTTGTACCCCTTGCGGACCAGCCTTCCGAGGTAGGTCTCGACCGAGTGGTGGGGGACACCCGCCATCGGGGTCCGGACCCCCTGAGCGTCCGCCGACCGTGCGGTCAGCACGACGTCCACTTCGCGAGAAAGGAGGCGGGCGTCGTCGCCGAAGGTTTCGTAGAAATCCCCGACCCGGAAGAGAACGAGGTGGCCCGGGTACCGCGCCTTGACGCCCTCGTACTGTTCGAGGAGAGGCGTGAGGTTCGTCGCGTCGGGCATCGGGTGCGCCGTGGAGCGGAGCGACCCATATAATCCAACTGGCACGGGAGCGAGCGCTGAGGGGGAGATTTGAACTCCCGTGGCGGAACCGCCACCAGCTTTCAAGGCTGGCGCCTTTCCAGGCTAGGCTACCTCAGCGCGCGACGGAATGCGAAGTCGAGAGGAATAAACCCTCCCTCCCGGAAAGGTCCGGGGCGGGGGATGCAGGTGCCGGGACGTCCGCGCGGGACCCGGGAGGGGTCCCGCGATTCGAACCCGGGTAGTCAGCTTGGAAGGCTGACATCCTACCGCTAGATTACACCTGCACGGCCGCCGCCGGACCTCGGGCGCGACCGAACCTGTTGGTTAATGCCTTTTGGGTGGCGCGCGGGCCGCCGGGGCGGAGAGCTCGAGAAGGGCTACCCGCTCGAGCACGAGCCCTTCCCACGCCGACCGGGGCACCGCGCTTCGTTCCACGGGCTCAACCCCGAGGCGGTCCAGTACCTCCTCGTCGATCGGTCGGGGGAACGCCGTGGGGTCCTCCGTGAGTTCGAATCGCGGGAGGAGCGCCACCGGGTCGAGCGGACGCTCTGCCACGAGCACGAACTGTTCGGTCGAATCGGAAACACCCACCTTCGACAGAGCGCGGGGAAGCTGGTCGTCGCCCGCGACGTAGAGCGCGAACTCGGCGCCTCGGTCGCGCAGGCGCGACTCCCCTCGGCTCCTCGCGCGCCCGAGATGGGCCCAGGCCGAAAGGAGGTGCCGCTCGCCAGCGATGGACCGAGCATCCAAGAGACTCACAAGGGCCGGGGACTCGGACGCGAGTTCTCGAAGGGTTCGAACGATCGTCGTGGTCGCAGGGACCCCGGGTCGAATCCTGCGGGCGCCGACCGCGCGAACGGGCATCTCGTCCGGCGGGGGAAGGGGGCTCATCTCGAACGGCGGGATTCACTCCCGCATGAAGGCGAGGAACTCGTCCAGGGTCCTGGGCTGGAGCGTGTAGTTCTCTTTGCGTTCCCGACCGATCGTGCTGGTAGGGGTCGTTCCATAGTCATGGCCGGGCAGCACGACGAGCGCGTCGTCGAGCGCGAGCAGTCGATGCTGGAGGCTATCGTACATCTCCTTCGGGTCGCCTCCGGGGAGGTCGGTCCGACCACATTCGCCCACGAACAGAGTGTCGCCGGTGGCGACGTTGCCCTCGAACACGTAGAGAACGCTGTCCTTCGTGTGACCGGGAGTGTGCACGACATGAAACCGAAGGCTTCGGACCGAGATCGCATCGCCATCCGAGACCGAGACGTCCTGATGAACTGGGGCCACGCGGTGAGCGACGACCTTCGCGCCCGTGCGGGACTTCACCTCCTCGTTTCCGGCGATGTGGTCGGGATGACTGTGGGTATTGAGGATGTAGCGGACCTTCACCCCTCGGGAGTCGATCGCCTCGAGAACCGGGTCGATCCCGAACGACGGGTCGATGACGACACCCTCGCCTCCGGGGTTCTCCGCGACAAGGTACGTGAAGTTTAGGTACGGCCCGATGCGGAACTGGTCGAGGAGCACGTGTCGCCGAGAGGGGGAGCGTATTTGAGGGTGGGGGAACGGCTACGGTCCGCCGGGCTCGACCGAGAGCGTCCGCCGGCCGGTCACGGCGTCGAGTACGACCCGGCCCTGGGACCCCTCGAAGTACCAGTGCGGCACGTAGAGGAGAACGAAGGGGCCGAGCCGGATGTCGTCGGAGCTCGGGGGCACTCGACGGGTCTCGATGACAAGAGCTCCTTCGTGCTGTTCGGTGTGGTCGACGTGGACGGTGTGATGTCGGCGGATCGCGTCGAGGGCGAGCGGGACTACCTGCGACTCCTCGAGCTGAGGTGAGAGACGCTGGTGCGGCTCGTCGAGTCCCTCGATGAGCTCGCGTTCGCCGTCCTCCCAAATCTCCGTGCGCCGCGTGACCGCATTCACCGCCACGAGGCTTCGGACGACAGCGCCGTGGCCGCCGTCGGGCGCCGCGGGCCGGACCCGGTACGCTGCGACGAAGAACGGGACCAACCGGAGCGTGTAGTGCGGGGCGTCGACGCCCGCGAGGCTCTCGGCCTCCGAGCGGTCGATGCGGGGCTTCACAGTACGCTCGCTGTCGGGAGTGATCGCGAACGGAGGCTCCAGGGGGCCGCCACGGTCCGAATCGACCGGGGAAAGCTCTACGCCGGCGGGCGGCTGCAGCAGGATCTCTCCGAGCCCGGGGCCGAGGGTCGACGGGTCGAGGAGCTCGATCCCTCGGTCGGCTGCCACCGCACGAGCGGTCTCGCCGGGTTCGTCATCGTAGACGATCGTCCGTCGAACGCACTCGGTCGGGAAGAGCGTCTCCACGTCCGCCGGGGACCTCGTGGCGGTCAGCACCACGACCGCCCTGCGGTCCCAGCTTCGCACGGCGACCAGGGCGTCGGGCCGGACCTCGACCCGATATCCCGCTGCCTCGAGCAGTTTTCCGAGGAGGGAGGCGGAGGGGGCCGTCGACGCCATCGTCGCGTCGACTCGCGGACGGGAATATCTCGATTGTGTTGCTCGGGCGATGGGGGTCCAGCCGT
>DASPTO010000174.1:0-4364 GCA_035623375.1 Thermoplasmata archaeon | reverse complement strand
CGTTGAGCTCCCGTACCGGACGGAAGCCCCGCCCAATCCGCACGCGGCAGTCATTCCGTCGGAGTCGGGGGATTTCCGACGCGCGATGCTTTAAATACTGGTTTAAATACTCCCGCCCCGGGGATTACTTTGGTCAAGATTCGCATCGAAAACGTCGTCGCCTCCACCTCCCTCGGAGACGAGCTCGACCTCCAGTCGATCGCGCTCGGCCTGGACGGCGCGGAGTACGAGCCCGAGCAGTTCCCGGGCCTCATCTATCGTTTGAAGCAGCCCAAGACAGCGATCCTCCTGTTCCGCTCGGGTAAGGTCGTCTGCACCGGCGCGAAGAGCATGCACGAGGTCGAGGAATCGATCCAGACGGTCTCTCAGCAGATCAAGAAGGGCGGTCAGAAGATCAACATGCACCCGAAGATCGAGGTGCAGAACATCGTCGCGAGCTCGGACCTCGAAAGTGAGATCAACCTGAACGCGATCGCGGTGACGCTGGGCCTCGACCGGGTCGAGTACGAACCGGAACAGTTCCCGGGCCTCGTGTGCCGGATCGACGAACCCCGCGTCGTGGTTCTGCTCTTCGGAAGCGGCAAGCTTGTCTGCACGGGCGCCCGGAAGCCCTCCGACGTCGAGCTCGCCGTCAAGAAGATCACGAAGGAGCTTCAGGGCGCGGGTCTGCTTCGCTAGTCCGCGTCTGGGACAGTGCCGGGATGCCGCTCCCGCGTGGCCTACCCATCGTCGACCATCACTGTCACCTCTCTCCCTCGGGGGATGGAGTGCGTGCCGTGAGCCGGTTTCGTGCGGCGGGAGGGACCCATCTCTTCCTCGCGACCCAGAATTACGAGGGCACCGTGCCGCTCTCGGTCGATTCCTACGCTCGCCAGTTCGACGTGACTCGGCGACTCGCGGATCAGGCGCACACGGAGGCAGGGGTCCGCGCATACCCGGTGATTGCGCCGTACCCCATCGACCTCGTCGGAGCGACCGCTCAGGTCGGCCCACCGGCGGCTCTCGACCTGTACGTCTCCGCGCTCGACCTCGCGGGGGAATGGGTCCGACAGAAGAAGGCCGTAGCGATCGGGGAGGTGGGGCGCCCGCACTTTCCCGTGAACGAAGAGGTCGCGAGCGTCGTCGAGCCTGCTTTCCGTCATGCGCTCGAGGTCGCGCGCGACGTCGATTGCCCGGTGGTCGTCCACTCCGCCGACCTCGACGCGAGTGGTTTTCGTGAGCTCGCCGACCTCGCCCGAAAGGTAGGGTTGCGGCCGGAGCGCGTGATCAAGCACTACACCCGGGCTCCCATCGACCCCCACTCCTCTGGAGGGGTTGTCCCGTCCTACCTCGCGCGCCGCGAGTTGGTGCGAGAGGTCTCGAGGAGCCCTGGGTCCTGGTTCCTCGAGACCGACTACCTGGACGACCCGAGGCGTCCCGGGGCGGTCCTGGATTTGTCGACCGTTCCCCGACGCGCGAACGCGATCGCGTCGGACCCCGCCCAGGGGGAAGAGCTGCTGTGGGTCCCGTTCGTCGAATCGGTGGAACGGGTCTACGGTTGGCGACCCGAACTCACTCCCGAAGGAGCCGCCCTATGACCGCTCGTCCTCGTGGAACGCTTCTCGCGATCGAGGGGATCGATGGCGTCGGGAAGTCGACCCTTCTGCATTCGCTCGCGCGCGCGCTGCGTCGTCGGGGCCTTTCGGTCGGGGTCCGTCGTGAGCCGGCGGACCCCCGCCTCGGAGCGATGGCCCAAACCGCGGCCGCCGAGGACCCGTGGACCGGGGCGGTCTACTTCACCGTTGACCGGCACCTCGCAGCCCCCGAGCTGGAGCGTGCCCTCCGTACTTACGACGTCGTCCTCCAGGACCGCTCGTTCTATTCGACCCTCGCCTACCAGGGAAGCGCGCTTCCTGCGCGGGATCGCCTGCGTCTCTCCCAGCTCCAGCGGTCGGCCACGCGCACGCCCGACCGCGTCGTTCTTCTCGACCTTCCTACGTCCGAGGCCCTTGAGCGTCTCGGCGGCCGGGCACTGAGGAGGGGCCCTCTCGAGAGACGAGCGACTCTCGACCGAGTGGCCCGTGCGTACCGGGAGCTTGCGCGGAAGAACGGCTGGCAGGTGTTGGACGCCCGGGCACCGACTTCGGATCTCGTCCGCCAAGCGATCGCCGGCCTTGCTCTTTCGCACCGCCGCGGCCGCACGCCCGCGCGCCGACGGCGAGATGATAAGCCCGGTACGGGTCCCCGTCGTCGACCATGACCTCGGCACGTCCGATCCTCGTCCGCGAGGAGACCCTCGACCCCTCGTTCGTTCCCCCCCGCCTCGTGCACCGGGATGCGGAAGTCGAGCTCCTTCGTCGCCGCTACCGCGAGGCCCTGACGAAGGGGCTTCCCTTCCACCTGATGCTCACGGGGGGTGTGGGGAGCGGGAAGACCGCCCTCGCTCGCCGGCTGGCGTCGGACCTCGAGAGGGGAGGGCGTCTCGGCGGGTTCCCGGTCAAGTCGGCGTACGTGAACTGCTGGCGGAGAGCGAGCGACCGAACCGTCATGCTCGACCTTCTCCGGACGGTCCAAGTGTCGCTCCCGGACCGGGGATACTCGCTTTCCGAGATGCTGGACGTCTTCGAGCAAGGGATCCGGAAGAACCCGTCGCATCTCTTGGTCCTCTTGGACGAGGCATCGAGCCTCGTGCGCCAGGAGACGAAGCTCGTCTATCTCCTCTCCCGCTCCCGGGAGGTCGAGCTGGGGTCGATCTCGCTCGTCCTCGTGGCGGTCGAGGACCTCTTCCCGTACCTCGACCCGGCGAGCCGGTCGAGCTTTGGAGTGACGCATCGGATCTCCCTTCCGCCGTATGACCGGGAAGCGCTCGTCGACATCCTGGAATCCCGCGCCGAGCTCGCGCTTCGACCGGGCAGCGTCGACCGAAATACGCTCGACCAGATCGCTCGGATCGCTGCCCCGAACGGGGACGCGCGGTTCGCACTCGAGGTTCTCTCGGGTGCGGCCCATGCCGCCGAGGAGGCAGGGTCGGAGACGGTCGAAGCGGAGCACGTACGTCGGGCGAAGGGCTCGCTTCTCCCAACCGTGACCGAGACGCAGCTCGAGTCGCTCTCCACCCACGAGCTGGGAGTCCTCCTCGCGCTCTCCCGGACCCTCAAGCGACGCGGAGCGTCCACCACGAGCCAGAAGCTCCGGACGAATCACACCGTGCTGCTCGAGGAACTGGGGGCGCCTCCGATGAGCCGAACGACCTTCTGGCGGACCTTGAAGGAGCTCGAGCGTGATGGCCTCGTCGTTCTCGAGAGCGGCGCGTCGGGGGAGTCGAACTCGGTCTCCATGGACGAGCTTCCCGCGAGCCTGCTCACGACGCTCCTCGAGGAGCGGGTCGGTCGCGGGCGTTCGGGCAAACCCTAAAGCACCTATACGGGTCGCACGGGCGTGGCGGACTCTTCCCTTTCCGGAGTTTCGAGCGCGTCCCCGCTCCCGGAATGGATCCGTGTGCGTCCCCCCCAAGGAGCTGCGTATCCCGACGTGAAGGGGATCCTCGGGGAACTTCGGCTGGGTACGGTCTGTCGTGAGGCACGTTGTCCGAACCTGCCCGAGTGCTGGTCGGCCGGAGCGGCGACCCTCATGCTCCTCGGGACCGAATGCACTCGCCGGTGCACGTTCTGCGCCGTGACGACCCACTGGCCGCGCGGGGCAGTGGACCACACCGAGCCCGAGCGGGTCGCCGAAGCCGTGCGCCGGTGGGGCCTTCGCTATGTCGTGCTCACGCAGGTCTGCCGGGACGACCTCGAGGACGGCGGGGCCGGGGTCATGTCCGAAACGGTCCAACGAATCCGCTCCGCCTCGCCATCCACGTTGGTGGAGCTCCTGATCGGAGACCTCGCGGGTCGCGAAGAATCTCTCGACACGATTCTCGAGCATCCGCCCGACGTGCTCGCCCACAACCTCGAGACGGTTCGTTCGTTGAGCCCCGAGGTTCGGGACCCACGGGCAGGGTACGACCGTTCGCTCTCTGTCCTTCACGCTGCCCGGCGCCGGGGTCCGGCGGGGTTGGTGTCGAAGAGCTCGGTCATGCTTGGGCTCGGGGAGACCGACTCCGAGCTCGAGACTGCGCTTCGGGACCTACGGTCCGTGGAGGTCGACCTCCTCACGCTCGGCCAGTACCTTCGACCCAGTGCCTCGCATCGCCCCGTCCACCGATACGTCCCGCCGGAGGAGTTCGCGCGCTGGGAGTCTCGGGCGCTCGCCCTCGGCTTCTCGGGCGCGGCGTGTGGACCTCTCGTACGGAGTTCCTACCGTGCGGAGGAGCTCTACACACGGGCGCGCGCGGTTCGAGGGGGCTAGACGATGGCGAAGAAGGTCCGTCGGAAGCTCGAGGA
>DASPTO010000173.1:0-2146 GCA_035623375.1 Thermoplasmata archaeon | reverse complement strand
AGCTCGGGTTCGGGCCGAGCCTCCCGACATGGATTATCTCTTTCAGACGCTCCGAGCGGGGTTTCCGGCAGTCCCGTTCTCGCCGGCCGATCTGGTGGACGTCTACGCTGGAGTGCGACCCCTGTTGGCGGCCACCGCATCGACCACCTCCGAGCTTTCGCGCGAGGATGTGGAGGCGTTCGACCCGAGCGGTCGAATCGCGGTGGCGGGGGGAAAACTCACCACCCATCGAGCGATGGCACACCGAGCCGTGAGACTGCTGCCCGTCGTTCGAAGCCAGCCCTCGGGTCGACCGAAACCGGGACGGACCCCCGTGGCCCGGACGAATTCAAAGGGCCCGACACCACTCTCCGGGGGTACCGAGCTCGTGGCCCGGCTCGCCCGAGAACCACGGGCGCAGGATTGGGACGAGCTCCGACGCCGGGCCGCCCAGGCGCTTGACACGGAGCAAGCCGAGTCGCTCGACGACCTCGTGGACCGTCGCCTGCACGCTCTGAACCGACGGGAGCCCGGATTCGAGAAGGTCCTCGAAGAGACCGCAGGCATCTTCGCCGAGGTTCGGAGATTGTCACCGCTCGAGCGGGACGCCCTCGTGCGGTCGTACCGGGAACATCGAGACCGCGAGTACTCCGGTCTGGGTGCGGTGGTTCATGACTGAGTCGGCTCCGCTCCGCATCGGCATTGTGGCGAACCCCGTCGCCGGCCGGACCAAGGATCCCGGGCGGTGGAGACGTGTGGTTTCCGAGCTTCAACGCCGGTATCCGGGGGCGCGCCTTCGCCCGACCCAGCGAGCCGGAGACGAGCGGCGGGCCGTCGCAGAGCTTCTCTCGGAGGCCGTCGACCAGATCTGGGTCGCGGGCGGTGACGGCTCGCTCCACCAGGTGGTCGATGCGCTCCTCGATTCGACCCGTTCGCCGGCCGAGCGACCTACGCTCGGCTTCATCCCGCTCGGAAGCGGCAACGATTTCGCCCGCGGGATCGGGATCCCGTTGGACCCGTTCGAGGCGATTCGCGCGCTCGAGAACACGCGCGTGCTCACGATCGATGTCGGGCGGCTTACCTTCCTCGGAGAGACGCCCGTGCGATCCGCCTACTGGCTCAACCAGTCCTACCTCGGATTCGGCGCCCGGGTGGTCGACCGAGTGGCACGGAGCCCCCGACCGGCGGACCAGAGGGCGTACGTTCGGGCGGCGTTGCGCGAGCTCCTGCGGGCCCATCCGCACCGCTACTCCCTCGAGAGCGATGACCGGCCTGCGGAATCGGCCGAGGCGATGAACCTCCTGGTCACGAACGGACGGTACTCGGGAAGCGGGATGCTGACCTCGCCCCTGGCGAATCCGTCCGACGGGGTTCTCGATGTGGTGTTCGTGGAACCCGTCGGCCGCCTTCGGCTGCTGACGGGCCTGCGGCGCTTCCGGGCAGGGACCCACCTGACGATGCCCGAGGTCCGGACGTGGAAAGTACGTTCCTTCGTCATTCGGTCCGATAGCCCCGCCGAGCTCGTGGAGGCCGACGGCGACATCGTGGGACACCTTCCGGCGCGCTACGAGGTGGTGGCAGGAGCCCTCCGGGTTCTGGTACCCGCCTGACGGTCCGGCGCGCCGACAGATTCTTCCGCGGGCGATTCTGCACCGGGCCCGATGGACATCCCCTCCTGGGCGCCGACGCTCGTCGGGTCGGTCGCGGCGGTCTGCACGACCGGTGCGTTCGTTCCTCAGGTCGTCCGGGTCTGGCGGCTCAAGAGCGCGGGCCAGATCTCGCTGACCACGTTCCTCCTCTTCGCGCTTGGAACTTTCGTCTGGTTGGTCTACGGCGTCCTGATCAACTCGATCCCGGTGATCGCGGCGAACGGCGTGACGCTCGTCTTGGCGCTGACGATCGTCTCGTTGAAGCTGAACTACGACCGCAAGTCGCGTCGGGGGTTCCCCGGCGCGCCGCCGGAACTCAACCGACGACCGTGAGCTGGACCTTCTCCGCGTGGAAGCCGGCCGCCTTGTGACTGCCGTCGCACATCGGTTTGTGCCCCGAGTGTCCGCAGCGGCACAGGGCCATCGCCATCTTGCCGTCCACCATTACGAGGTCGGGTCCGTTCTCGTTTGCGATGATCTCCACCTTCGGCATGGATTCGAACGTTCACCGCGGCGCG
>DASPTO010000172.1:0-14796 GCA_035623375.1 Thermoplasmata archaeon | reverse complement strand
CAGCGGAGCGCCCCGTACTCGATGATCGACGTCCACCACGCGGTCGCGACCCAAGTGGAAAACCTCACCGGGACCCTCCACTTGGTCTACGCGATTCGCGACACATGCCCGAACGCTCACCTCGTGAAGATGGGCACGATGGGCGAGTACGGAACGCCGAACACCGACATCCCCGAAGGGTTCTTCGAGGCCGAGTTCCACGGTCGCAAGGACTACCTTCCCTTTCCCCGGCAGGCCGGCTCGTGGTACCACTGGAGCAAGGTCTTCGATTCGGGCGACGTCATGTTCGCCTCCAAGATCTTCGGTCTCGCGGCCACGGACGTGATGCAGGGCGTGATCTACGGGATCCGGACTCCCGAGATCACCGACCGCCGCCTGCTCACCCGGTTCGACTTCGATGAGACCTGGGGGACCGCGCTCAACCGGTTTATCGCCCAGGCGGTGCTCGGACTCCCCATCACTCCGTACGGAAAGGGGGAGCAGAAACGCGGATTCATCGCGCTCGAGGACTCGATGCAGTCGCTTCGCCTCGCGGTCGAGAACCCTGCGAAGGCCGGGGAGTATCGCGTCTTCAATCAGTTCGACGCGGCGTACTCCGTGAACCAGCTCGCCGAGATCGCGGCCCGGGTCGCGAACGAATACGGTCTGAAGCCGGTGATCGAGCATCCCCCTGACCCGCGGGTGGAGGCGGAGCAGCACTACTACAATCCCATCCACGAGCACCTTCTCGCCCTGGGGTACCAACGTACCCGCGACCTCGAGGAGGTGGTTCGGGAGATCTTCCACGACCTCCTGCACTTCCGGCGTCGCCTCGAGGCGAAGCGCCACGTGGTGATGCCGACCGTCCAGTGGCGCTCGGTGGACAGCGAGCCCGCGCTTCACGCACGTCTCCCTCCGGCATCTCATCCGGGGCACCCCTCGCACGCAGCCGAGGGTACGGAACCGACGACCGAGCGTCCGCCGGCATAACGAGCATATGGAAGCCGTCATCACCCTCGCGGGCGAGGGAACCCGCATGCTCCCGTGGAGCCGGGGGCTTCGGAAGGAATTCCTTCCGCTCTACGACCGAGGAAGCTCGGGGACGCCGGTGCTCAAGCCGGTCGCCCATCTCGTGGTCGAGAGCCTCGTCGCCGCCGGAGCGTACCACCTGACGATCGTGCACCAGCCCCGGGACGTCCAGGCCATCCGCAACTACTTCTCGGTCGACCCATCGTTCCTTCGACGGCACCGCCACCACGGCGAGCGACTCACGGAGACCCGGAGGCTCTACGAGACTTTGGGACGGTTGCGGATTTCGTATGCAGTCCAACCGCGGCCGCTCGGCTTTGGCGACGCGGTGTCCCAGGCCCGGAGTTCGGTGGGAGGTCAACGGTTCCTCCTGCACGCGGGCGACGCGGTCCTTTTGGAACCCCATCGGGGACGGCTTCCGCGAACCATGGGGGAGCTTCTGGAGCGAGACGGGTTGGATGCGGTCCTCCTGGTCCGGAAGGTCGCCGACCCGCGTCGCTACGGTGTGGTCGAAGGTACTATCGGTCGCCCGTTCCACGAGATCGGACGCATTGACGTCAGCGGGATGGTCGAGAAGCCCGAGCGACCGAAGACCCATTGGGCGGCGACCGCAGTCTATGCCTTCGCCCCGTCCATCTTTGATGCGCTCGAGACTTACCGACGGGGACATCACCCGCGGGAGCTCGAACTGACCGACGGGATCCGCACGATCCTTGCGAACGGCGGTCGCGTCTCAGCGCTCGTGGTTCGCCCGGGAATCGGGGAATGGTGGTCGGTCGGCTCGCCCGAGGGCTTCGCGCGGGCGCTCGCCCGAACCCATGCGGTCGCCGCGCGGGCCACCGCCGAACCGCACCGTTAAGATACGGCGGAGCCTATCCGAAAAAGTTCGTCCGTGAGTCCACGTCGTTTCGCCTCGGGGAGGTGGTTCCGATGAAGCGTCAGATGGTGGACATGCTGTCGGAACTGATCAAGATCCCGAGCGACCCGTTCTCCGACAAGCAGGAAGTGCTCGACTACGTCCAGTCGTTCACCGACCAGATTCACATGCGCAACACGTTGTTCGGGGACCCGCAGGCCCCCGCCCTCCTTGCCGAGTTCGGACAGGGCGGGGTCGTCCTCTCCGGACACCTCGACACCCCGCCGGTGGGGGATTATTGGAGCTTCTCCCAAAGCCAGCTCGCGTCGGGGCGAATGTACGGGCGCGGCGCCGCCGACATGAAGGGTACTGTGGTCGCGATGCTGGACGCGGCCCAGGACCTGGTCGCGAGAAAGATCCCGGTCGTCCTCGCCTTCACGACCGACGAGGAGACCTCAATGCAGGGCGCTGCGGCCCTTGCGAAGACACTTCCGCTTCGGCGCGCGAAGGCGGTCGTCGTGGGTGAGCCGACGGGTCTTCGCGTCGCCTATGCGGAGAAGGGAGTCCTCGACCTCGCGATCGAGACCCGGGGAAAGGCGGCCCACGGTGCGATGCCGCACCTTGGGGAGAACGCCATCGGGAAAATGATGCGCATCCTGCGCGGGCTCGAGTCGTTCAAGGGGCGAATCGCGCATCCCGAGCTCGGGATGGTCACGCTCAACATCGGGACCTTCGTCGGAGGCACGCGTATCAACGTCGTGCCGAACAAGTGCACTTCCGAGGTCGACATCCGGTTCCCCCCGCCCTACACGCCCGACCAGCTGTACCACGAGATCGAAGAGCACCTCCGTCGCATCAAGACGCCGTTCACCCTCCGACGGATCCTGACGATGCCCGCGGTCCAGATCGACCCGAATTCCGAGCACGTGAAGCTCCTCCGCGACGTTGCGCAGGCCGAGACCGCCGTCCTCGTCCATGCCTCCGAGGCGGTCCACTACACCCAGGTGAACCCGCGGGTCGTCATCTTCGGAGCCGGGGAGGAGGAGCTCTCCCACCAGGCGAACGAGTACGTCAAGATCGAGTCGGTGGCCCGCGCGACCGAGGTCTACAAGAAGTACGCTCAGCGGCTCGCCTCGATACGGTCGCTCTCCTGAGCTCCGTACGGGCACTACCGTGTCCGAGGGGACCGTCAAGTAAGAGGAGAGCTACCCGGTCGCCGTGAAGGTCGCCCAGCTCGCGACCCGCTTTCCGCCGGCCCCGGGAGGGGTCGAGCAGCATGTCGCGGAGGTCGCCCGCCGCCTTCACGCACGCGGGCACGCCGTCGACATCTACACGAGCGACCTCTACCGAGAGTTCCCGTCGATGCAACGGCTCGACCCGTCCGTGCCTCGGGAGGAGCGCGCGGAGTGGGGAGCGGTTCACCGGCTTCGGGTGTGGTCGCTTCCAGGAGAGCTCCACTACACGTTCTTCCGGGGGCTGAGGGGCGCGCTCGCCCGCGACCGGCCCGAGATCGTCCACGCGCACACATACGGCACGAATCAGGTCGCCGCAGCGCATCGCCATCACGCTCGCTTCGGGACCCCGTTTGTGCTCACGGCGCACTTCCACCCGATCTGGTCGATCGAGGGAGGGTGGCTTCGACACCGCCTCCGCGGCTTCTACGACCGGCGGGTCGCCTCGGGCGTCGTCCGGGACGCATCCCGCATCATCGTCCAGACCCACGAGGAGGAGCGACTCTTGCGGTCTCTGGGGTTCCCCCTTCCTCCCCTCGAGGTCATCCCTCCCGGGTACCGGCCCCTGCCCGCGCCTGCTCCCGGGGGTCCTTCTTTCTCCGAGCGATACCGAATCCCGGGCCCCTACATCCTCTTCGTCGGTCGTCTCGCGTCCAACAAAGGGCTCCTTGACCTCGCGGAAGCGTTCGCGACCCTCGCTCGAGCGGACCGAGCCGCTCAGCTCGTCGTGGTGGGGGAGGACGGCGGTCAGCGTGCACCGCTCGAGGCACGCCTCAAGGAACTCAGCGTGGCGGACCGCGCGCACCTCGTAGGACATCTCGACGATGACTCCGTCCTCTCGGCCGCGTACCGGGACGCGCGCCTCACGGCTCTTCCGAGCGAGTACGAAGCGTTTGGTCTCGTGCTGCTCGAGTCGCTCGCCGCAGGTACGCCGGTCGTGGCGTCGCGTGTCGGGGGGATCCCCGAATTCGTCGAGGACGGACGGGCCGGCCTTCTGGTCCCTCCCCATTCTCCCGCAGCTCTCGCGGAAGCGATCGTTCGGGTCTGGACGGACCGGGACCTCGCTCGTCGTTTGGGGGCGTACGGGCGGGACCAGGTCGTGCCCCGGTACACTTGGGACGCGTTGGTCGACCGGCTGGACGCGCTCTACCGGGAGGTCGTCGCCCGGTGAAGATCGTCCACGTCCTTCTCCGGTTCGACGCACCCGGTGGGGTCGAGACGAACGTCCGTGAGGTCACGCGCCGGCTGAAAGAGGCGGGCGAGGACGTCGAGGTCTTCGCGAGCGACCTCTACGACGAAGGACGGTGGGAACGAAGGTCGGGGTACCGGCCCGTGGTCGACGGTGTCCCGGTGCGTAGGTTCCCGGTCGAGAAACGTCTCGTTCCCGGCCTCACCATGCCGATGATGGTGGGCCTCATCGACGCCCTTGCGGAGAGTGGAGCGGATGTGATTCACGCTCACTCGCACCGCTACGGGCACGTGCTCGAGGCCTCCGCTGTCGCCGAGCGGCTCGGGATTCCCCTGGTCGTGTCGACCCACTATCATCCCGCCGACCGTCGCGAGCCACCCTGGAAGCGGGGCCTGTTGCGGATCCAAGACTACCTGTTCGGCATGACCGCCTACCGCGTCGCGCGTGCCGTAGTTGTCCAGACGGACCGGGAGGGGCGGCTGGTCGGTGAGTTCGCACCGAGAGAGAAGCTCCGCACGATTGCTCCCGGCGTCGACCTTGCGTCCTGGTCGAATCCCGAGAATGACCGGACGGAGGGGCTCGACCTTCCCGACCGGTACCTGCTCTTCGTCGGTCGAGTCGCTCCGAACAAGGGGCTACCGACCTTGCTCGATGCCCTCGCGAGGCTTGACCCAACCACCCGTCCACCGCTCGTCCTCATGGGACGGGACTGGGGAGAGAGGTCGCGTCTCGAGGAACGGGCGCGCGCGCTCGGAATATCGGAGACGCTTCGGTTCCTCGACCACGTCGACCCGGCATCCGCCTATCGGGGAGTCCTACGAAACGCTCGGGCGCTGGTCCTCCCGAGCGAGTGGGAAGCGTTCGGCCTTGTCCTGCTCGAAGCGATGGCGGCGGGTACGCCGATCGTCGCGACGGCGGTCGGGGGAGTCCCCGAGCTCCTCGAGAACGGCCGCTCTGGCCGGCTGGTGCCGTACGGAGACGCAGACGCCCTGGCGGAAGCGCTCCGGTCAGCTCTCACGGACCAGGAGGAGACGGAGCGGCTTCGAATGGCCGCCCTGGCCCGGGCCCGTGGCTTCGACTGGTCCGTGACGGTCGACCGCCACCGGGCACTCTATCGGGAAGTTACCCGACGCTGAGCCCGCCGGAGCTCCAACCTACTGAGTTCGGCGCCGACGCGGTCGAGGCCGGCGCTCGAGGGGCCGGAGCGAACCCGCGCCACAGCGCGGAACAATCGTCCGACGAGCCCGACGATCACGACGATACCTCCTCGCCGTACTTTCGGAGGATCGCAAGCCCGTCGCGGAGCGCCTCTCGGGAGGCCGCGAACGACACTCGGAGATGCGCGGCGCCGAGCGAACCGAACGCGTCCCCCGGCGTGGTGATGAGACCACGGGCCAGCAGCGATTGAGCGACCTCCATGCTCGAATGGGGCCAGTCGAAGTGCGGGAACGCGTAGAACGCTCCCTGCGGCGGAACCAGCGAGAGCCCCGGAATCTTCGCCATCGCCTTCGCCACAAGCTCGCGACGCGCTCGGAACTCCTTCACCATCGCCGCGAGCGAGTCCGACCCGCTCGAGAGGCCAGCGAGCACCGCGACCTGGACGGGGGTGGAAGGACAGGCGAGGATGTGGTAGTGCACTTTGTTGAGGGCGACCGCGAACGACTTGGGAGCGACCAGGAACCCGAGACGCCAGCCGGTCATCGCGAGCGTCTTCGAGAACGAGTTGGCGATGACGACCCGGTCGCTCCGGCCCCAGAACGACGTCGCCGGTTCGCCGTAGACGATCTCCTCGTACACCTCGTCCGAGATGATCGTCAGATTGTGGCGGTCGGCAAACGCAACGATTCGGTCGATGACGGAGCGCGGAAACACTGCGCCCGTCGGGTTGGACGGGCTGTTCACGACGATCGCCCGGGTCCGCCCAGTAACGAGCCGTTCGAGCTCGTCGAAGTCGGGGAGGTACTTGCGCTCCGGGCGCAAGCTGTACGGGACCGGGACAGCGCCCGCGAGGCGCGCATGCGGGGCGTAGAGGACGAACCCTGGGTTGGGCACCAGGACCTCCGTTCCCGGGTCGTAGAATGAGAGAGCGGTCGCCATCAGTCCTTCCGAGCCACCGGCGGTGATGATCACGTTGTCTCGGCGCGTCCCCGGGTCGAGCTCGCGGTAGCGCTCGGCGATCTTGTCGCGGAGCTCCGGGATC
Organism: Thermoplasmata archaeon; assembly: GCA_035623375.1. Classification (GTDB taxonomy): domain Archaea; phylum Thermoplasmatota; class Thermoplasmata; order Lutacidiplasmatales; family UBA184; genus Lutacidiplasma. The sequence goes on along the minus strand of DASPTO010000172.1, from coordinate 8,311 downwards.
CCGGCGGACGGCCCGTAGTGATTCCGTCCGCTCCGAACGGCGGCGCAGAGCGCCTCGATCACCACGGGGGCAGGGTTGAAATCCGGCTCGCCCAGGCCCAGGTTGATCGAGTTCGGAGGGGCCGCCTCGAACATCTTCCGGATGCCCGAGATTTCCACCTCGTGCGTGCGCTGGGCCACCATTTGGGCGATGACGCCCGGGCCCGTTCTTAGGCTTATCCCGTGCCACGCTACGACTCACCCCGTCGCGCCGTGTTCGACGCTCTGGGGAAAAGTGCCTTCTATCCGGATGCCTCCGGGCGAAGGGAGGGGAATGAAACGTCGGTCCGCGTCGTAGTCGGGGCGCAGTTCGGTGACGAGGCGAAGGGCAAGATTACCGACTTCCTCGCGGCCGACGCCCGCTACGTGGTTCGCACAGGAGGCGGGCCGAACGCAGGCCACTCCATCCACCTCCCCGAGGGAGCGGTCGTCCTTCACCAACTCGCTTGCGGGGTACTCCGCCACGGAGTCGTCGGCGTCAGCGGACCGGGCATGGTCCTTCAGCCGATGAAGCTCGAAGCGGAGATCCAAGACCTCGAGCGGCGGGGACTCCTGCGAGGGGAGGTCGTGCTCTCCGACCGAGCGCACGTTTTGCTTCCCGTCCACGAAATCGAGGACGCCTGGCAGGACGAGATGCGCGCCGGCAAGGACCCGAAGGCGAGCCTCGGGACCACGAAGAGCGGAATCGGTCCCGCCTACGCGGACCGGTCCGGCCGCTTCGGAATCCGCCTCGGCGACCTTGCGCGCCCCGGGCGTGTCAAGGAGCTTCTCGAGATCCTCTACGCGACCAAGACCCACCTATCGAACCTTCCCCCTCTGGACGAGCTGGCCAGCCAGCTCGCCGAGGTGGGGAGTCGGCTCGACCCTCTCATCCAGCCGACCGAGCCCATGCTCTGGGACGCCATCGGCCGAGGGGAGTCAATCCTTCTCGAGGGAGCGCAAAGCGCCCTCCTCGACGTCGATTTTGGGACGTACCCGTTCGTCACGAGCTCGCATCCGACAAGTGCCGGGGCGCTCGTCGGGAGCGGAATCCCTCCCACCGAAGTGGACGAGGTCATCGGGGTCTCGAAGGCGTACGCGACCCGCGTCGGCGCCGGCCCGTTCCCGACCGAGGACACGGGGGAGCCGGGAGAGTACCTCCGGCGGGTCGGGGGCGAGCGCGGGGCGACCACCGGACGGCCCCGCCGGTGCGGATGGCTCGACCTCGTGCTCCTCCGCTACGCGGCCCGCCTGAACGGGTTCACTTCGCTCGCCGTCACGAAGGTGGACGTCCTGGGCGGGCTCGACGAGGTTCCGGTTTGCATACAATATCAGATGCCCGACGGCTCCACTATCCGGGATGTCCTCCCCTCTCAGGCGGACGACCTGGCGGCGGCGAAACCCGTGTACGAGAGACTTCCCGGCTGGCCCGCGTTCCACCAGCGGCTCAAGGACCGGGTCCGATCGGAGGGTGCATCGGCGCTCCCGTCGACCCTGCGACGGTACCTTGACCGGATCACCGAAGAAACCGGGGTTCCCGTCCAATATGTCGGCTACGGGGCGGACCGGAGCGAGACGGTCTCGCTGGGATTCCCGACGGGACCCTCTCGCCGCGGATCGATCACGCCGTGGACCGGCTAGGCCGGAACCGTGGCCTTCGACCCGTTCCTCTACGTCGCCTTCGTGCTCGGGTTCGTCGCAGGGCGGGTCATCCATCGACGCAGTGTGTGGATCCCACGCGCGCTCGTCTTCACCGTAGTCGTGTTGGTCGGCCTTCTCGGAGCGTCGCTGAGCAACGTGGCACTCGGACCCCTGGCTCTCACGGTCCCGGTCGCTCTCGGATTCGCTCTGCTCATCCTCGTCCTCACAGCGGGAGCCGTTCTCCTCATCGACCGTTTCCGCCCTCACCCGTCTCCGACGACCGCCGGCACTCCCGTGAAGGAGCGCTTTCCTCTGAGCCTCGTCCTGGTGGCGGCCGTTCTCGCAGGGTTCGGCATAGGGCGCGTCGTGTCTCTTCCCACGACGACGACTATCGAGTGGGCTCTCTACGTCCTGCTTGCTCTCGTTGCGTTCGACCTTCCCCTCCATTGGGCGGGACTGCGCTCGGTGTGGGTCCCGCTGACGGCCGCGGTAGCGGGCGCCCTCCTGGCGGGCGTGGTGTTCGCGCTCGTATCGGGAACAGCGATCACGATCTCGATGGCCACGGTCCTCGCGTTCGGCTGGTACACGTTGGCCGGTCCCCTCGTGCTCGCCCGGGCAGGGCCCGTGCTCGGGCTTCTCGCATTCCTCACGAACTTTCTCCGCGAGAACCTCACGATGGTCCTGTCCCCATCGGTCGGAAGGCGCCTCCGTGGAGAGGGGCTCGCCGCCCTCGGGGGGGCCACCTCGATGGACACGACCCTCTACTTCGTCACTCGCTACGGGGACCGGGACGCGGGGAGCCTCTCCCTCGCGAGCGGACTCGCCCTCACCGTCGCAGCCAGCCTAGTCGTTCCGTTCGTGCTGGCGTTGCCCGCATAGAATCCCTTAAGCGGCTCCGCCCTTCGGCCCAACTGTTGGGCTCGTGGTCCAGCGGTTACGACGTCGCTCTCACACAGCGAAGACCGCCGGTTCGAATCCGGCCGAGCCCACTTGATGACCTACGTCGGCGTCTTTCGTCTCTTGTAGAAGAGTTCCGCGCGTCGATGAGAGGGAATCTTCGTAGTCGAAGATTGCGATGCTCGGTGCATTGGCCGGCCGCGGGTATTTATCCGCCGGGCAAATCCCTGGCTCCGGGGGTCGAATCATGGTCGGAAAGCCCGAACCGAAGGTCGAAGCGAAGCTGAAGGGAGCCGGACAGGACGTTGAGAAACACTTCCGAGAGATGAAGCAGAAGGTCCGCGATTACGTCGATCGCGTCAAGACGGACCACACGATCAAGAAGCTACTCAAGCAGGACCCGGTCGCGGTTCTCTGGGCCGCGGACCTCGGTTTCTGGTCCCTCGACGACGTCCGGGACTACGTCTACTGGGAGATCACAAGCGACTGACGCGGGCGTCCGTTCGCGGACCGGCCCGGTTGCCGTAGGTCTCCTCTCCCGACGGCACCGTTCCCAGGCTTCAAGCCGTCCGTCGGTTGACCCGTTAGGAGGGAGACCCTCGAGGGGGGAACGATGCTCCGGATGGTCCTCCGCGCCCCCCGCACTCCTCTCGAGCGTGACGAGGTCGACCAGCCCCCTCCCCTTCGCGCCCATGAGCTGCGCCTCAAGGTTCGTGCATGTGGGGTCTGTCGCACCGACCTCCATGTGGTCGATGGAGAGCTCGAGCATCCCAAGCTCCCCTTGGTGCCCGGCCATGAGATCGTCGGGATTGTCACAGAGGCCGGGTCGGCCGTCCGAGAGTTCGCTGTGGGAGACCGGGTGGGCGTGCCTTGGCTCGGATGGACGTGCGGAGAGTGTTCGTACTGTCGAAGCGGACGCGAGAACCTCTGCATCCGGGCGAAGTTCACGGGATACGACATCGATGGGGGCTACGCCGAGGGGACTGTCGCCGACGCCCGCTACTGCTTTCCGGTACCGGCCGAGTTCTCCGACGTCCCGGCCGCACCTCTCCTCTGCGCGGGGTTGATCGGCTACCGCTCGTTTCGACTCGCGGGCGAGGGAAAGCGGATTGGACTGTACGGGTTCGGGGCCTCGGCTCACATCGTGGCGCAAGTAGCACATCACTTCGGACGCGAGGTCTACGCGTTCACGAAGCCGGGGGACCTCGGGGGACAGGAGTTCGCCCGAAGTCTCGGCGCGGATTGGGCCGGCGGGTCGGACGAACGACCGCCCCACGAACTCGACGCGGCCATCCTCTTCGCCCCGGTGGGTTCACTCGTCCCGACCGCGCTCGCCGCTACGGCTCGCGGGGGGGTGGTCGTGTGTGCGGGCATCCATATGAGCGACATTCCGTCCTTCCCGTACCGCCTTTTGTGGGAGGAACGGACCGTCCGGTCCGTGGCGAACCTGACCCGTCAGGACGGAAGGGAATTCCTGCCGCTCGCCGCCGAAATCCCGATCCGAACGACCACCACGCCGATCGCGCTCACCGAAGCCAACGAAGCGCTTGCCCGGTTGCGCGGGGGCCAGGTCGAAGGGGCGCTCGTACTAGTTCCCTGAGGACCGTCGCCGGTTCGGGGGTCCCGACGCAAGGTCGGCCGGGTGGCAGATAGTTCACCGGCCCTCGACGAACCGCCGCACCTTGGCGGGAACGAAGTTCTCGTCGCCCTCCAGGCGGGCGCCGTCCCAGCGGATCAGGATCGGAAAGACGTCGTTCGGCCGGACGTACTGATCGACGAGTGCTTGCTGGTTCCCAGGGCGGTTTGCGTCGATCACGATGACTTCGTGGCCGCGGTGTTCGGCGATGTCGAGGACCAGGTTGAGAGACGTCATCTGATCCGGAGGAAGGTACCATTCCGGTCCGCCTGCCGTCCCCGATTCGGCGGACCCGTGGGGTGGGCGGGTGCTTGCCCACGGCTGCGTGGGGGCGCCCGCGGCAATCAGGGCATTCCCCGTGAACATACCGGCGACCCGAGGGGCGAGGCCAGCCCCGGACTCTCTCAGGGAGGGCACGGTCTTGGGTTCTCCCGCGACGAAGAGAATCAGGCGAGGTGTTGACGGAAGGGCCATGCCGAGGGAAAGCGAGTCGACCACTTAGTCTTCGCGAACGGCAACGGCCCCGAGGCTTGGTCGGCGCACGTCTTAGCCTCGCGAGGAACCACGGGCCGGGCGCCCGGTCCCGCTTCCGGATTCGATGGAAGCGCGCGGCTACGCGAAATTTCCTCCGAGGGCGAGGCCGACCAGGAACGTTCCGGCGGCAGCTCCCATTCCGATCGCCATCATCTCGAGGCCGCTCCGAAGGAACGGATGGAGCGAGGAAAGAGCGCGGAACAACCCTGCGAGGAAGAGTGCGATCGCGGTCACTATCACCGAGACGACGATCGCTGCCGGGATTCCGAGGAACAGGTAGGGTACGACCGGGACCGCGCCCGCCACCGCGAACGAGATCCCCGTGAGGAACCCCAACCGGGCCGGTCGTTCGTTCTCCTCGGGGCTGCTTCCGTAGCGGTCCGCGGTAAGCGCGTTCAGGAACTGCCGGGGGTCCTGTTCGAGGCGAGCGACGACTTTGATCGCCTCCTCTTCCGAGAGGCCCTTCGCCACGTAGTCCTGAACGAGCTCGTCCCGTTTCGTGTCGGGAGCGTACTCGATCGCTTCCGAATCCATCCGGGTCTGCGCGACCCGGGCCTCGTGCTCGGCCTTGACCGACACGTACTCCGAGGCGGCCATCGAGAGCGAACCGGCCACGATCGCGGCAGCGCCGGCGATCAGGACGGCACTGTCGATACGGGTCGCGCCGGCGACCCCCGTCGTCAGAGCGACGGTGCTCGCGAACCCGTCGATGGCGCCGAGGAGGAGACTCCGCAAGGAGCTTCCCTTCGACCCCACCTGCTTGGCTTCGTTGGACGTCTCGATCTCGTGCGCGATCTCGTCGGGAAGAATCGATTTCAACACCACGGTGGCGTCCGGGTCCAGCCATCGACGGGCCTGGTCCCGATACTTTTCCACTCCATCCACTTCGTTCCGGTGAACGAGCGAGAGGACGGCGCCGACGCCCAGGAGACGTGCCATGCCGACGATCAGGCGGTGGTCGAGTTCCCGCGCCTCTCGCGGGAGAGGGCGGCCGAGCTTTGCGAGAAGGCCCGCCCACGCCGCAGCATGACGCTCCTCGTACGACGCGAGCTGACGAAGGAGAGCGGCGCGGGCCGGGAGACGGTCGGCATCGGCCAGTGACTGATACATCCACCAGCTGGACCGTTCGTCGAGGTAGTTGCCCTCGACCTCCCGGATGTCCGACCCGGTCCAGTGGAATGGCACGGTCGCTGTCGCCACCGTTTCCGCAACCCGTCACCGGACCAATGGCGGTCTAGATAGAGAAATCTACGGAACCGGTTACGATGCCAGAATCCCGGTCGGGTGGCGCCCGCTGCATCTATAACCCCCATTCACACCATTCTTTCTCGGCCGAGGCACCGTCGGAATGCGCCGGGCAGTGGCCACCGACCTGCCTCGAGGAAAGAAGCGAATGCGTTCTCATCAGTACTCGCGGTATGTTCTGGGGGCAGTCGGGTTCTGGGCGATGACCATCGCCATCGTGACGTCGGTCCTCCCGCTCGCGAGTCTGGAAGGCTCCCCCACGTCTCCTTCGCCTGCCGTAGCTTCGGTCGCGGAAGTGAACGCTCCGGCTTCTTCTCTTCAGGTCACGACCTTTACGATCACACCGAACCCGGTCGTGCAGGGCAACTCCTTCAACGCCACCGCGATCGTAACCGGAGGCCAACCCCCGTACACATACTCGTGGTCCAACGCTCCGTCCCCATGCAACCCGGGCAACGTCTCCTCGTGGAAATGCCAGCCCAACAATCCGGGCCAGTTCAACATCAATCTCCAAGTGACCGACGTGGGCCGCAACACGACGCAGGACAGTAGGTCACTCTCGGTTGTCAGCCCTCTTTCGGCAAACGGGATCATCGTAGGGCCGAACCCGGTCTACAAGGGCTCGCAGTTCTCCGTCAGCATAGGCGTGAACGGAGGGGTGTCGCCGTACACGTTCGATTGGACCACCGTCCCTCCGGGCTGCAGCGCCGGGAACGTCTCCTCCTGGCAGTGCTCAGAGTCTCAGACAGGGAACTTCTCGATCTCGGTCTCGGTCCGGGACCTTTCGGGCCAGCAGGTGAACCGTCAGTCCTTCGTGAACGTGACGAGCTCGGGCGGAGGGAACGGGGGCAATGGCAACGGGAACGGCAACGGAAGCGGGAAGGGAAGCAACTCCAACGGAAATTCCTCGAACGGGCTGAATCTGTCCGGCCTCGGCTCGTTCTTCTTCTACGCGGTGATTGCGGGCATTGTCTCCTTCGCGCTCCTCGTTGCGCTCACGGTCGGAGTGATCATGATTGCCGTCATCCTCGCCCGGCGCCTTCCACGCCCACCGAAGAACGGCGTCGCCTGCGGCACGTGCGGAGCCACCGCTCCTCCCGGGTCGAAGTTCTGCCCGGCATGCGGCGGATCGCTCGGACCTGCAAAGTGAGTCGTCCGACGGAGAGTTAAGCGAGCCCGCGTTCGCGCTTGACCGGACCGCATGAGGACCGGGTCCCGTCTCGTCGCGCTCGAGTGCCGCAGCTGCTGCACACAGGTCTCCCCGGAGGCACCCGCCGGGACGTGCCCCACCTGCGGACAGACGCTCTTCGCGACATACGACGTCTCGGGATGGGACGCTCGGTCGTGGTGGAAAGACCTCACGGGCCGGCCCGCCGACCTCTGGAGGTACCGAGAGCTCCTTCCCGTGCGCGAGAGCGAACATGTCACAACCTTGGGGGAGGGATTCACGCCGATTCTCGACCTCGGGGAGGTAGCCGGGGCCGCGGGTCTTCGAGTCCTCGTCAAGGACGACGGGTCGATGCCGACCGGTTCGTTCAAGGCTCGAGGCATGGCGGTCGCGGTGTCGCGCGCCCGGGAGCTCGGGCTCCGAGAGCTGTTCGTCCCGAGCGCGGGCAATGCGGGCACCGCGCTATCGGCGTACGCGGCGCGGGCCGGCCTTCGTGCCCGGGTCTACGTCCCCGAACGGACTCCTATGCCGATTCGGACGGCGATCCGTAGCTACGGAGCCGAGCTCGTGGAGGTTCCCGGGACGATCCGTGAAGCCGGAGAGGCAGCGAGGGCGCGCGAGAAGGGACGCGGGTCGTTTGACATGTCGACACTGCGCGAGCCGTACCGGGTGGAAGGAAAGAAGACGATGGGCCTCGAGATCGTCGAGCAGTCCGGTTCGGACGCGTTGCCCGACGCCGTCCTCTACCCGACGGGGGGTGGCACGGGGATCGTCGGCATGGCAAAGGCGTTCCGAGAGCTGCGTGCGCTCGACCTCCTCGATCGAGCGCCCCGCCTCTTCGCGGTGCAGCCTACGGGTTGCGCCCCCGTCGTGCGTGCTCTCGTCGAGGGGGCAAGCCGAGTCGAGCCCTGGGAGAACCCGACGACGCTCGCCCCGGGGCTTCTGGTCCCTTCTCCGTTTTCCTCGGAGCGGATTCTCGAGGCGGTGCGGGAGACGCGGGGGGGAGGGATCGCGGTCACGGACCGCGAGATCGTCACGGCAATGCGGGACCTCTCGGTACGACACGGTGTTTCGGCCTCCCCCGAGGCAGCTGCTCCGTACGCGGCACTCCCGAAGCTCCTGGAGCGCGGCGACCTGCGGACCGGGGAGAGGGTGCTTTTGTACCTAACGGGG
>DASPTO010000171.1:0-3776 GCA_035623375.1 Thermoplasmata archaeon | reverse complement strand
AACCTTGCTCAGGCTGCCGCCGAGGTCGGCGTCGCGATGGGGGTCGGGAGCGAGCGCGCGGCGATCCTCAAGGGCCAGTACCCAGAGAGCTACTCGTGTGTGGCCCGTTTCGACGTTCCCCTCAAGTTCGCGAACATCGGGGCGCCCCAGATCATCCCCCAGAATCCCGGCGACCGCGTGGTGGGACTCGAGGACGTCCGGGCAGCGATGGAGCTCATCCACGCCGACGTGCTCGCGATCCACCTCAACTTCCTTCAAGAGATGGTCCAGCCCGAGGGGGACCGCCGAGCGAAGGGGGTCCTCGACCGGATCGGGGAGCTCGCAAGCCGGTACCCCGTTCTCGTCAAAGAGACGGGCGCCGGTCTCTCACGCGAGGTCGCCGAGCAGCTGAGGGATCGGTCCGTGAAGGCCTTCGACGTAAGCGGCACCGGCGGCACCTCGTTCGCGGCGGTCGAGTACTACCGCGCGCTCGAGCAGGGGGCCGAGCGGGAGGCTCGCGTCGGCAAGACGTTCTGGGACTGGGGGATCCCTTCCCCGGTATCGGTCCTTGAGCTCATCCCGCTCGGCCTTCCGGTCGTCGCGAGCGGCGGCGTACGAAGCGGCCTCGACGTCGCGCGAGCCCTCGTGCTCGGAGCGAGCGCGGCGGGGATCGCGGGAGGAATGCTCCGAGCCGCCGCGACCGACTTCGCCCAGACGAAGAAGGAGCTCGAATTCCTCGTCCACGAGCTCAAGGTTGCGATGTTCCTGACGGGGTCGAAGACGGTCGCCGACCTCCAGAAGGCGCCCTACCTTCTGACGGGAGAAAGCCGCCTGTGGCGCCTTCGGTAGACGTCCCCACGCCCGAGGAGATCCATCGGGCCAAGCTCGCTGGACTGCGGAACGGAAGCCTCGTGGGTCCGCTCCCCTCAAACGTCGACTGGGTCGCTTCGCTCCCGCCCGAGGAGCAAACCCGATACTCGGGTGCGGTGCGTCGGAAGCCCTCCCGCACGCTCTCGGGCGTCGCGGTCGTCGCGGTGATGACCGCCCCCGCGCGCTGCCCGCACGGCCGCTGCACGTACTGCCCGGGTGGGCTCGACCACGGAAGCCCGCAGAGCTACACGGGAGAGGAACCTTCGGCCCTCCGGGGGGCTCAGTTCCACTGGGACGCCCGTGCGATCGCTCGTCATCGAATCGACACGCTCGACCAGCTCGGCCATCCCACGTCGAAGGTCGAGGTGATCGTGATGGGGGGTACGTTTCCCGCGCGGCCACGACCGTACCAGGAGGAGGTCCTCCGTGGGATCTACGATGGCCTCAACGGGACGGCCTCGACGTCTCTCGCGGACGCGGAAGCGCAGAACGAGGTCGCGGCCCACCGGGTCGTCGGGCTGACCGTCGAGACCCGACCGGACTGGTGCGACGAACGGGTCCTGCCGTTCCTTCTGGACGCCGGCGTGACCCGAGTGGAAATCGGGGTCGAGTGCCTGCACGACGACGTCCTCCAGGCGGTCGGACGCGCCCACTCGACGGGCGACGTGGCGCGGGCGACTCAGGAGGCGCGCGACCGCGGCCTCAAGGTCTGCTACCACTTGATGCTCGGTCTTCCCGGAATGACCCCCGAATCCGACCTTCGGGATTTCGACCGGCTCTGGGACGAGTCGGCCTATCGCCCCGACCTCCTCAAGATCTACCCGACGCTCGTACTCCCTGGCACGGCCCTCTACGATGATTGGAGGAGCGGCCGTTACGAACCGTACGACACTCGGACCGCGGCCGAGCTTCTCGCCCGGATGAAGCGACGGCTCCCTCCCTGGGTCCGCATCCAGCGGATCCAGAGGGACATCCCGGCGCGCCTCATCGCCGCCGGGGTTCGCTCGAGCAACATCCGCGAGAAGGCGCTCGCACTCCTCCGTGCCGAAGGGCACCACTGTCGCTGTCTTCGATGCCGGGAGGCGGGTCGCCGCGCGACACCACCTCCCGAAGCGTTCCGGCTCACCGAGGCGGAGTACGACGCGGCCGGCGGGAGGGAACGGTTCTTCGCGTGGGAGGACCCCGAGACCGACACCGTCGCCGGCTTCCTTCGTCTTCGCTTCCCCTCCCTGGACACTCCCGGCGGCCTCGACGGTCCCGTGATTCGGGAGCTCAAAGTGGTCGGTATGGAGGTCCCCGTCGGTCAGGAGGGGTCCCGGCCGACGGAGTATCAGCACCGTGGGTTCGGCCGCTCCCTCCTCGATGCAGCAGAGGAGCGCGTCCGCTCGGAGGGGTTCTCCCGGGTCTTCGTAACGAGCGCGGTCGGCACGCGCGAGTACTACCGTCGGCGGGGGTACGAACGATCCGGAGCGCACATGGCGAAGAGTGTTTTCGCCGGACACAACCCCTGACGGGCCGCCGGACGACTTCTCCTCCTTCCGGTCGCGCAACCCTTAAACCCGCCCCCGGCTCCGCCGACCGAAGGAATCGTCATGGCCCCGAACATTCAGGTCGAGCCGTTACGCACGGTCCACATCGAAGAGCAAGAGGTCGAGCTGGTCGAACGGAAGGGGCTCGGTCACCCGGACTCGATCGCCGACGGGGTATCCGAGTCGGTGAGCCGGGCGCTCTGCCGGATGTACCTCGACGAGTTCGGAAGGATTCTCCACCACAACACGGACGAAACGCAGGTCGTCGGGGGTGCTTCCGAACCGAAGTTCGGCGGAGGTCGGGTCACGAGCCCGATCTACATCCTTCTCGTCGGGCGCGCCACGACCGAGGTCAATGGAGAGAAGCTCCCGTACCGCGACGTCGCGGTCGACGCGGCGCGCAAGTACGTTCAATCGGTCTGCGCCCACCTCGACACGGAAAAGCAGGTCGACTTTGACTGCAAGATCGGCCAGGGGTCGGTCGACCTCCGGGGGGTCTTCGAGCAGAAGGCCGTCCTCTCGAACGACACCTCGTTCGGCGTCGGGTTCGCCCCTCTCTCCGACACGGAACGACTCGTCCTGGAGAGCGAGCGGTTCCTCACGACGAAGCTGAAGAAGCGACTCCACGCGCTCGGTGAGGACGTGAAGGTGATGGGGTTCCGTCACAAGGACGAGATCCACCTCACGGTCGCCGCCGCGCTCGTCGACTCCGAGCTCAAGGACGCTCGCGAGTACGAGGCGACCTGCCAGGAGATCCACGACCAGCTTGCGACACAGGCCGCGAAGCTGACACGCCGCAAGGTCACGATCGACGTGAACACGGCGGACGACCCCGAGCTCGGCCGATTCTACCTCACGGTCACCGGTCTCTCCATGGAGGCCGGGGATGACGGCTCCGTCGGGCGCGGGAACCGGGCGAACGGGCTCATCACCCCGTGCCGCCCGATGAGCCTCGAGGCGACCGCCGGGAAGAATCCGGTCAATCACGTCGGCAAGATCTACAACCTCATCGGGAACCTGATCGCGAACGACATCGTCAAGGAGGCCGGCGGGGACGTCCGCGAGGTCCACGTACGGATCCTTTCGCAGATCGGGAAACCGGTCGACGACCCGCAGGTCGCGGCAGTCCAGATCCTTCCGGCCGAGGGCGTCAAGCTCGCGAAGGTACGGCCGAACGCGGAAGCGGTCACGCAGAAGTGGTTCGAACAGATCGACACGATCCCTCGGCTCCTCTTGACCGGAAAGCTCTCGGTCTTCTAGGAGTTGGGCCCTTCCGGTCGACCGTGCGGGTCTACGTCGAGTCGTACGGCTGCTCGCAGAACCAGGGCGAGGGCGCAGCGATCGCCCGGGACCTCGAGGCGCGCGGGCACGAGCTCGCCGTCAACCCTTCTCTCGCGG
>DASPTO010000170.1:0-3524 GCA_035623375.1 Thermoplasmata archaeon | reverse complement strand
CCGGTGGCGCGGGCGGCGACCGCCGCGACCCCGGCGAGCACGCTGCCGCTCCCGATCTCTCGCTCCCCCTGGACAACCGTGAGCTCGGACGGAGAAAGGCGGAGACGGGCTTCTCCCCCCGCGCCGGTGCCGGTCGACCAGAAGCCCGCGGCAACTCCGACCCCGGCATCGGGCCGGGCTTCGGCACGCCATCGTGCGGCCGTCGACCGCGCCTTCTCGAACGCGGTCGCGAGGCCGAACGGGCCGACCTTCTGCCCCATCGGGGTCGTGTCGCCCTCCTTCCAGAGGTGGGCCGCGCGGAAGGCGATCGGGTCGAGCCCGGCCTCGCGGGCGACGTGGTCGAGGTGCGATTCGAGGACGAAGGCGCACTGGGGGGCGAACGGAGCCCGGTGTGCGCCGAACGCCGGCTTGTTCGTCATCACGGCGTATCCTTCGACCTCGAACGTCGGAGTGCGGTACGGGCCGAGCAGGAACCCGATCGAGTACCCCGTTGCGAAATCCCGGCCGGGAAGGGAGGTGCCGACATCGAGGAGAAGTCGGACACGACGCGCGACGATCGCCCCCTTCGTGACCGCGCTCTCCATCCGGATGACCGAAGGGAGCGTCGTGCGACCGAGGAGGAACTCTTCCCGGTAGCCGAGCGCGAGCTTGACCGGTCGTCCCGAGGCCTTCGCGAGAAGCAGAGCGTACGGCTCGAGGAGGGCAGAGTTCTTTCCGCCGAACCCGCCGCCGACCCACGTTCCTTCGACAACGACCTTCTCCTCGGGGACCCCGAGGAGCGACGCGATGTCCTCGCGGAGGCCGAATGGTGTCTGGGTCGAGCTACGCACGCGCCAGACGTCGCCGTCGACCTCGGCGAGACAGGCGTGCGGCTCGATCGCCACTTGATGGACGCTCGAGGTCCGGTACGTCTCTCGAACGACCGTCTCGGCCGTTCGGAACGCCTCTTCGACATCGCCGCTGCGCGCACGCACATGGGCTGCCACGAACGGAGATCCTTCCGCGTTCGCTGCGGGCCATACGGGAAAGACGTCCTCGAGGTCGGCGACGATGGGAAGAGGGTCGACCTCGACGCGCACCGCGCGGGCCGCCTGCCGCGCAAGCTCGAGGGTAGGAGCTGCGACCGCCGCGACCGGCTGGTTCCGGAATACCACGGTCTCGAGCGGGAAGATGGGTCGCTCCGGGTCTCCCTTCGAGCCGGAGAGTAGGCTCGCGACCTCCGCTGCACCGACCGCCACGACGCCCGCGAGCGCCCGAGCGGGAGCGAGGTCGACCGAACGGAGACGGCCGTGGGCAATCGGAGACGGGACGAGCGCTGCCCAGAGCATTCCGGGCGCTTCGAGGTCCATCCCGTAGACCGCGGACCCAGTGAGCTTGGCGGCCGCGTCCGGCCGGGGCCGGGACCCGCTCACCGTCCCTCCTTCTGGAGGAGTGCGACGGCGCGCGCGATCGATAGGTATCCCGTGCACCGGCACAGGTTTCCCCCGAGGTCGGCGAGGAGCTCGTCGACCGACGCGGAGCGGCCGCGTTCGTTGAGAAGCCCGACTAGGGCGATCACGAACCCCGGGGTGCAGTACCCGCACTGGAGCGCGCCGGCTCGTGCGAACGCCTCTTCGACCTCGTGGCCGACCGGGTCATCGGCCATCCCCTCGATCGTGGTGAGCGACGAGCCGTCCACCTCGTGGGAGAGCGTAAGGCAGGAGAGGGTGGAGACGCCGTCCACGAGGACCGTGCACGCGCCGCACTCCCCGCTCCGACATCCTTCCTTCGTCCCCCGGAGACCGAGCCGCCAGCGGATCGTGTCGAGGAGACGCTCCGACTCCGGCACGCCGTCCAGAGGACGGACCTTCCCGTTGACGGTGAGAGAGAGGGGACGGTTCGTCAAGGGTCCAACCGCCCTGCCTCCAAGGACCGTGCGGACGCGCTGCGTACGGCGCGCTCGAGAAGGACTCCGACCAGGTGGCGACGATACTCCTCCGACGCACGGCGGTCGGCGGCGATCGAGAGGTGATGGGTGGCGTGCTCGGCCGCCGACCCAAGCTCTTCGCGAGTTGGGTCCGGGGACGATAGTGCCCGCTCGGCCTCGGGAAGTCGGACCGCCCTCGGCGGGATTCCGCCGACGGCGAGGCGCCAGTGGCGGTCGGAGGGAGAGAAGGCTGCGGCGACCGCGACCTGAGAGATGTCGTTCGCCGGCCGAACTCGCTGCCAGAGGTACGCGGAGGGTCGCGGCTCGGGAAAGCGAACCGACCGGATCAGCTCGCCTCGGGCGAGCGTCGTGCGTCGTGAACCGAGGAGGAATTGGTCGACGGAGACCGAACGCGAGCCCGACGGCCCGACGACATCCACTTCGGCATCCAGTACGAGGAGAACCGGGAGGAGGTCGGAGGCGGGGGCAGCCCGACCGAGATTGCCCCCGAGTGTCGCGCGGTGTCTCAGCGGCACTCCGCCGACGGCACGGATCGCCTGGAATAGGCCAGGATGTCGACGGGCGACGTCGGGGTCCTCTTCGAGAGAGCGTAAGGGGAGCGTGCTTCCCACGGTAAGGACCGGCCCGTTCCAGTCGAGGGTCCTCCACGGGAGGCAACGGAGCGAAAGGACCCGACGGAGGTTCGGGCCCGCCCGGTCCAGGTCGAACACGAGGTCGGTCCCCCCTGCAAGGACAGCGACCTCCCCGGGAGCCCCCGTGCGGAGCTCGGCGATGGCAGCCTCGACGGTCGTTGGGGTGACGAGGGAAAACGACGGCACGGCACCTGCCGAACACGGTCCGGGTGCTAACGGTTTCGTCTCGCAAGGGGGAGGGCACAGCTCTTCTTTTTTATCCAATGAGGGGTTTTGGCATGCGGACGGCATGCCGTTCGAACTCGCGTTGCGTTACAGCACTCCCCTCACCCCCATCACCGACTTGGACGAGGTGCTGCGAGAATTCCTCCGTCTTGTCGGGTATCTTCCCGAGGGGGAGGAAGGGCGGGGCTCGGAAGGGCCGGTGGCGCAGAGCCTCGCCTACCGACTCGTGCGCGACTGCCTTCTCAAGGACCCGACGAGGGCCTGGTACGTGGAGGAGCTCACCGCCGTGCTGAAGACGTCCAAGCCGACCGTATATCGGCACATCAACAAGCTCAAGGCGCTCGACCTTCTGGAGGAGGCGGGAGGCGCCGCCGACGGGAAGGGACGCAAGGGGTACCGCCTTCGGTACGGGAACCTTGCTCGGGCGTGGGATTTTACGGAGGCCAATGCTCAGAACGCCCTACGACGGTACCGGGAGACGGTGAATCACTTGCAGACGTTGATCGAGAAGCACGCCGGAGAGACCCCGCCGAAAGTCGCCGTTCCGCCGCGTCCCGCCGCCCGGGAGAAGGGAGGGAACCGATGAGCGACCCGGCCGCGGGGGGAAAGCGCGCCGCGATCGCCCTCACGCCGGGGTCCAAGGTGACGGTCCGCTCCGCCGGCACCGAGAACGAGGCGATCGTCTCCACCGGAACATTCCGGGGGCTCGTTTCAATCAGTGGTGACAACGCCCTCGCGAT
>DASPTO010000169.1:0-6907 GCA_035623375.1 Thermoplasmata archaeon | reverse complement strand
ATATTTCGCCGCCATCCAGGACGTCGGGCTCGTGATCCCTCCGATGTTGATGACGGCGATCCCGGTCTTCACGCTGTTCCTATCGTCCAGCGTTCTCGGAATCGCGCTCCCTCTGGTCGGCGTGCTCGGAATCCCGGTCGCGGTCGTAGGAGCAATCCTCGCGCTCCGGGGCCAGTCCGCGACGCCGGCCGACGAGGTTCCGGCGGCAGCCTCGTCGGGTTCGTAGGACGGCCCGTGGTCACTGCCAGTCGGTGAGGCTTCGAGTCGACCCTCTTCGTTTCGCCGGCTTCCCGACCTCACTGAGCGGAGTGTCGAGGGTCGCCGGGGGACCGTTCGTCTCCGGTGCCCGCGGTGCCTCGGGAGGCGACGAGAGCCTACGTTGATGGCTTCCCCGGAGCAGTGCCGCCGCGTCCCAGTCGAACACCTCCGTCACGCGAGCGAGAGTCTGGGCGACCCGGTCCGCGTAGTACTCCCAGTCCGGCTCCTTCGTGAACGGCCGGCCGTCCACCCACGGTTCGATCTCCTGAGGGCTCTTCCGCGAGTCGGTGACGATCCACGAGACCCGCATGCCCGGGATGACGTCGTAGCCCTCTTGCCGGAGCTGCTTGTAGACGCGCAGGAACGGGAGCGACTCTCGCGTCGACTCGTTGTACTCGCTCTCGGCCCGAACGGTCCGGGCGATCACGAGCCGTTCGACCGGGACCTCGCGATTCCGTACCGACTGGACGAGCTCGCGTGCCCGACGGAGAGCGGCGTCCGTGTCACCCTTCAGGACGAGCTCGAAGACCTCGAGGAGCGCCTCGGACTGGAAGTCGAAGGCATCGGTCCGTCGGGTCTCGTAGCCCCGAACGACCAGGTCCTGCTCCGGCCACGCGGTCCGGCCGACGTACCGCTTCTTCACCCCATGGGAGAAGAACGATTCGAAGACCGACTGGAACTCGAACGTGACCCCCTCGTGCGTGAACCGCTTCGCGAGCCTCTCCCCGAACTCCCGTGCTCCTTCGAGCGAGGCGACCGGGGATCGGACGAACACCGAATCGGTGTCGGAGTACACCACCTCGTAGCCGTCCGCCTCGAGTTCGCGGATGATGGATGTGATCGCCTCCCGGCCGAACGCGGTGATCGCGGCCCCGATCTCCTTGTTCGTGAATCGATAGAAGCTCGACGCGAGGACACCGTAGAACGAGTTCATCAGGACCTTGACGGCGTTCTGGAGGCCGTCGTAGTACTGCTTCATCTCGGGGCTCGTCGCGACGTGCCCCGCCTGACGGAATCGGTTGCGCTCGGCGAGCAGGTCCGATAGGATCTGCGGGATGATCCCCCGACGGACGGAGGGCGCCAGGAACTTTGCCCCGGACGGCGCCACCGTCGTCCCGTCGGGGGAGAGGGTCGTAAAGCAGAGGTTCCGCGAGATGATGATCGAGGGGTACATCGACTTGAAGTCGAGCACGACCACCCACCGACTCATTCCCGGGCGAATGGGATGCACGTAGCCGCCCTCGATCGGGTTCTCGCGTCCCGCGAAGTGGCTCATCGGTACGCCGACGCCCTCCGTGTCCGCGCGGGGGATCAGGAGAGAATCGACGTAGAGGGAGGTGCGGCCGTTCATCCCCTCCTCGAGCGGCAGGTGAGCGACGGTCGCGAGGTCAGCTGCCTTCTCGACCGTCCGGAGCCTCTGCAGGATCCGGAGGGCAAGGTCGGCGTCGTGCTCGCAGTACTCCATCACGCGCTGGGGGTCGTCCGCCCATTCCTTTTCGATGACCCTCCGGTCGACGTCCAGCTTCGAGTCCCCGAGAAGGGTCCGCGCAACGAACTGAAGGGTCTCCTGCTTCGGCCTGAGGTCCCGTCGGACCGACCACCACGCATCGGCCACGGCTCGGCCCGTCACCTTCCAAAGCCGCTCGCCCATCTCCCGCGGGGCCGTGCGCTCGCGCCCGATGGTAAGAGGCCCGAGTCCCGTGGCAGCCGCCCGTTCGAGAAGCAGAGGAAAGTCGTATCCGCCGATGTTGTACCCGGTGATCACATCGGGGTCGTCGTCGACCACCGTGGCGACGAACTCCTCCAGGATCTTTCTCTCGCCCGGCCCCGAGATCCGGAACGTCCGCCGCGGACGGTCTCCGCCCTCCGACACGCCGCAGATCGTGAAGATCGTCCGTTCCCGGATCGCGTTCTCGATGTCGAACGACAGGACGCGGAGTCCGGGACGGAATGCTTCGGTCGGGCGGATGTCGTGACCCCCGTCGGTCACGACACGCACGACGTTCGGAATGGTGTAGCGGGACCGTATCTCCTCGGGCTCGTCCTCGGCCTCGAACTCCACCGTCAGACCGAGGTGCTTGTCGTACAGGAACCGGTGGACGAACGGGATATCGCAGGCGAGGACGCTGGTTTCGTCCCCGCGCTTTCGGTATCGCTCCCGGTACTCCGGCACGAGCCAGGGCCGATGGAGCGTGACGTGGACCGCCGGGTGGTCGCGACCATCCACCCACGTTGTGATGTCCCGGACCTCGATGACCTCCTTGTCCTCCCGAAGTCGGGACCGGTCGTCTTCGGTTGGCTCTTTGAGGACAAAGTACGGTCGGAAGCCGTAGTATCGTGCGACCAGCGACGACCCGTCTCGAGTTCGGCCGAACAGTTCGACGACGACTCCGTCCTCGACTGCTTGGTACGAACCTTCCAGAAGGAACAGCTCGACCGTGCGCACGGTCTACCGAGCGAGGGCCGAGTTATAGCCGTTTACGCGGTACGTTTCCTCAGCCAGCGTCCGAGGGCCCGAAAATCACGGTCCCAGCGCTCTCGAAGTCGCCGGGACCGCAGCGCGGCCGCCGGATGGAGGAGCGGGAACCGCGGCGGGTGTCCATGTCGAAGAGGGCGGCCGGCCGCCCGGAGTACGGGCGGGGCGAGCGGCTCCACGGCAGCGAGCGCGCGGGCGCCGAGCGTGACGATGACCTCGGGACGAAGGAGCTGGAGCTGCCGGTCGAGGTACGGCCGGCACGTCCGCGCGGCGCGCGAGTCGAACTTGTTCTCGGGAGGACGACACTTGAGGACGTTGAGGACACCGACCTCACCGCCCGCAAGCCCGAGCGAGGCGACGCCCTGGTCCAGAAGTCGACCCGACCGTCCGACGAACGGAACACCGAGCCGGTCCTCCTCTGCTCCCGGTGCCTCTCCCACGAAGACGACACGTGGGGCGAGCCCTCCGCGATAGACCACAGCGTGGGTCCGGATGGCCCCCAGGGGACATTTTCGGCAAGCGTGAATCTCTCTGGACAACTGCTCCCACTCCGCTCGGAGGGCATCGGACGCCCTCCGGGGCCGGCGAGAGGGCAGCGCGCTTCGGGGAGTGGACGGGCGCACGCTCGACCTGTTCATGATGCCGATTCGGGCGCCATTCGGCTCGCCGCCGAGCACCACTCGGCACGGACCTTAAATACCGCTACCCTTCTGCTCGGCCCCTCCGCCGATATGTCGCCACCCTCCGGACTGAACACAGCGGGCCGTCTGGCATCGCTCCGTCAGCGGCGACGCTGGTCCGACCGGTACTACAAGAGGCGTACTCTTCACCTCAAGGAACGTTCCGACCCGCTGGAGGGGGCGCCGCAGGCGCGCGGGATCGTCATCGAGAAGGTCGGGGTGGAGGCGAAGCAGCCGAACTCCGCGATTCGAAAGTGCATCAAGGTCCAGTTGATCAAGAACGGTCGTCAGGTGACCGCCTTCGCGGTCGGCGACGGTGCCATCAACTTCATCGATGAGCACGACGAGGTTCTCGTCGAGGGAATCGGGGGCCGGATGGGTCGGTCCTACGGGGACATCCCGGGGGTCCGCTACAAGGTCATCCAGGTGAACAACGTCTCGCTCGACGAGCTCGTGCGCGGGCGCAAGGAGAAGCCAGCCCGATGAACGAAGGTCCCGAGTCCCTCCGGCCTCCCGAGCCATCCGAGGAGGAGGCCGGCCCGGTCGTCCACCGGCCCCAACCGCCGCCTCCGCCACCGTTCCCGCTCCCGCCGCTCTTCGGAAAGTACCCGTTCGAGGGAGTCGAGGTCCACGACCCCGGCCTGCTCCCGTACATCTATCTGCACCCGATCTACGCACCTCACACCGAGGGGAAGCTCACCGGAAAGCCGTTCCTCAAGACCCGGATGCACCTTGTCGAGCGGCTCGCGAACCACCTCATGAAGGGGGGAAAGTTCACCGGCAAGAAGTCGAAGGCGCTCGCGACCATCCGGAAGGCGTTCGACGAGATCGCCCAGAAGGAGGAGAAGAACCCGCTCCAGCTCCTCGTCGACGCGGTCGAGAACGCCGCTCCCCGCGAAGAGGTCACCCGACTCCAGTTCGGGGGCATCTCCGTACCCCGCGCGGTCGATGCCTCGCCCGCACGACGCCTCAACGTCGCGATCCGGAACATCGCGCTCGGAGCGATCCAAGCGTCCCACAAGTCCACGAAGCCAATTCACTCCTGCCTTGCGGACGAGATCCGCCTCGCGGCGAAAGGCGACTTGACCTCGTTCGCCGTCGGCCGGAAGGAAGAGGTTGAACGGGTCGCCCAGTCGGCTCGGTAGGCCGGGAGGAGCTCGCGATGACGCATATTCGAGCGGAATTGGCGAAGGCCATTCCCGAGATGATGCACAATGTGGACAAGATCCGGAACATCGGGATCGTCGCCCACATCCATCACGGGAAGACGACGCTCTCCGACAATCTGCTGGCCGCCGCGGGAATGATCTCGAACGAACTCGCGGGAAAGCAGCTCTACCTCAACTTCGACGAGCAGGAACAGGCCCGACTCCTCACGATCAACAACGCGGACGTCACGATCGTCCACGAGTTCGAGGGCGAGCAGCATCTCATCAACCTCATCGACACGCCGGGACACGTCGACTTTGGGGGGGATGTCACCCGCGCGATGCGTGCGGTCGATGGGGCGATTGTCGTCGTCTGCGCGGTCGAGGGCGTGATGGCCCAGACGGAGACCGTTCTCCGGCAGGCGCTCCGGGAGAAGGTGAAGCCGGTCCTCTTCATCAACAAGGTCGACCGGGCGATCAAGGAGCTCAAGCTCACGCCCGAGTCGTTCCAGAAGCGGTTCCTCAACATCATCTCCGAGGTCAACGAGCTGATCCGCAAGATGGCCCCCGAGGAGTTCGTGGACGAGTGGAGCGTCGACCCACGGGATGGGTCGGTCGCGTTCGGCTCGGGGTACGAGAACTGGGCGATCAGCATCCCCTACATGCAGAAGACCGGCGTCAAGTTCCCGGACATCATCGAGTATGTCTCGACCGGTCGCTCGCGCGAGATCGCCCAGCGGGCGAAGATCAACGACGTCATCTTCGACATGGTCGTCCGACACCTCCCGAGCCCTCGCGTCGCGCAGAAGTACCGGATCCCGAACATCTGGCACGGGGACTCGAGTTCGTCGGTCGGTCAGGCGATGGTCAACACCGACCCGAGCGGACCGACCTCGTTCATGGTCACCGACATCACGATGGACCCGAGCGCCGGCGAGATCGCGACGGGCCGCGTGTTCTCGGGCCGGCTCACGAAGGGGATGGAGCTCAACGTCGTGGGGTCGAAGGCGAAGAACCGAATCCAGCACGTCTCCCTGTTCATGGGCCCCGAGCGACTGATGGTCGAGGAGGTCACCGCCGGGAACATCGCCGCGGTCATCGGCCTCTCGGACGCGTTCGCCGGCACGACGATGTCGGACGCCCCCGACATGGTCCCCTTCGAGGAGATCCGCCACGTTTCCGAGCCGGTCGTGACGGTGGCGATCGAGCCGAAGCGGATGGCCGACCTTCCGAAACTCATCGAGGTCATGCGCAAGATCGCCAAGGAGGACGCGAGCCTCCGGGTCGAGATCAACCAGGAAACCGGGGAGCACCTTCTCTCGGGAATGGGGGAACTCCACCTCGAGATCACCCAGTACCGGATCGTCAACGATTACAAGGTCGAGATCGAGGCGTCGAAGCCGATCGTCGTCTACCGCGAGGTCGTGAAGCATCCCGGCGGGCCGTTCGAAGGGAAGTCGCCGAACAAGCACAACCGCTTCTACTTCGAGGTCGAGGCACTTCCCGCCGCCGTCGTGAACGCCCTCAAGGAGGGCGAGATACCGCAGGGAAAGTCCTTCAAGGACACCAAGACCCTCGTGACGAAACTCGAGGGGCTCGGCATTCCGCGCGACGAAGGGCGCGGGATCATCGCGGTCGAGGGGACGAACATCCTCTTCGACGTGACGAAGGGGATCCAGTACCTCAACGAGACGATGGACCTGATCGTCGACGCGTTCAAGGAGGCCGTCAACCGCGGCCCGCTCGCGAACGAGAAGGTCTACGGCCTCAAGGTCCGCCTGGTCGACGCGAAACTCCATGAGGACTCGATCCACCGTGGGCCCGCGCAGACGATCCCGGCCGCCCGGTCGGGGATCTACGGGGCGATGTGCCTCGGTGACCGTCTGCTCCTCGAACCGTTCCAGAAGGCGACGGTCAACGTCCCGCAGGAAGTCCTCGCGGGCGCGACGCGCGAGCTCCAGCGGCGGCGCGGCGAGATCCTCGACATGACGAGCGTCGGCGACCTCCAGACCGTCATAGCGAAGGTTCCGGTCGCGGAGATGTTCGGCTTCGCCTCCGACATTCGGAGCGCCACCGCGGGCAAGGTCCTCTGGGCGACCGAGTCGATGGGGTTCGAGCCGGTTCCGGGCGACCTTCAGCCGAAGGTCGTGGCGGAGGTCCGCCAGCGCCGGGGCCTCAAGCCCGAGCCGTACGACGCGGCCTACTACGCGGGATAGGCGCGGCCCCGCCTGGCTGTCCGGATCAGGCCCGCCCTGTCGGGCGAGAATAACCTACTACGTATTGTAGTAAGTGTATCGGCGAAGTCAGTGCCCCTTGAAGTGGTCGATCAGAACGCTGAATACGAC
>DASPTO010000168.1:0-3826 GCA_035623375.1 Thermoplasmata archaeon | reverse complement strand
GACCAGCGGAGAGCCCAAGAGCGCGACCCCGCTTACCTGGTCGCACTCAACGTTCGTGGACGTAGTGCACAAGTATGCGGAGTCCGAACACGGCGGCAAGGTCCCCGAGGAGTGAGCCGCGGGCTCCCAGCCCGGACACGGACCTGGCCCTCGGAATCGACCTCGGCGCCACCAAGGTCGTGAGCGCCCTCGTCGCCCGCGACGGGACGGTGGTGCACAGCGGGGGCCGTCAGGTCCATGCGAACGACGGTCCCGAAGGGGTCCTCCGCTCCTTGGTCCAGAGCGTTCGCTCCACTCTCGACCAGGAGCCATCCTTCCGAATTCGCACGGTCGGAATCGCGGTCGCGGCTCAGGTCGACCCGGCCACGGGGACCGTGGTGCACGCGCCCAACCTGAACTGGCACAACGTGCCCCTCGGTGCCCGGCTCTCCCGCGAGCTCGACGGAGCCCCGGTCGTGGTCGTGAACGACGCGCGGGCGGCGACGCTCGCTGAGTGGAGACTCGGCGCGGGTCGGGGGGTCTCCGACCTGTTCTGCCTGATTCTCGGAACGGGAGTGGGAGGGTCGGCGGTGGTCGGGAACCGTCTTCTGGAGGGGGGCACGCACGCGATCGGGGAGGTCGGCCACATCACGATCGTAAGCGGAGGGCGGAAGTGTCACTGCCCGAACGCCGGATGTCTCGAGGCGTACGTGGGCGGATGGGCGGTCGCGGACCGCGCGCGAGAGGCGATCGGTGCTGACCCGAAAGCGGGCGAATCGCTCCTCGCGGCGGTCGGGTACCCGGACCAGGTCACCGCACGGACGGTGGTCGAAGCATATCGAAGGGGCGACCCTCTGGCTCATCGTCTGATCCGCGAGACCACGCAGTATCTCTGCGATGGCGTCGTGAGCATTGTCAACGCGTTCAACCCGGACCTGGTCGTCCTCGGAGGAGGGTTTGCCGCGGGAATGCCCGAGTTCGCCCGCACCGCGGAGGAGGCGGTCCGGCTGCGCTGTCAACCACCCGCGGCGCGAGCTCGCGTCACGGTCGGTCGGTTCGGGGAGAACGCGCCGCTGGTCGGCGCCGCGGAGGCGGCCCGTCTCGGCTCATTCCCCGGGTCCGACTCCGGGACCCCATCCGGGTAGGGCGCGCTAGGCCGACTGGGCCCCGTCGATCGGCGGTACTCCCGACATCCGGGCGCATTCCTCGACCAGCCGGCGAGCGCTCTCGAGGTCGTTCGACTCGGGGGACCCCGGCCGTCTCGTGCGGTCCGAGAAGTACTCCCCCGTGACGGAGGCGAGCTCCGGGGCCGAGGCGACATAGATCGGAGTGTCGGCGCCGCGTCGAACACTTCGACCGAAGATGGAGACGATTCGCATCCCGATGCGAACACCGCCCGAGTTGTTGAGAGCGAATCCCGACCGGACGAAGCCCGGGTGAACTGCGTTCACAGTTACTCCGGTCGGGCGCAGGCGTCGGGCGTACTCTCGGGTCAACAGAAGGAGCTCGAGCTTCGAGGTCCCGTACGCCCGAAAACCGGCGTACCGCCGCGTCGATTGGAGGTCGTTGAAGTCGAGACGACCCTGACCGTGCGCCGCAGAGCTCACGTTCACGATTCGGGAGGGAGCGCTCTCGACCAGGCGCGGCGCAAGAAGCGTCATCAGGAGGTAGGGAGCCAGGACGTTGAGGGCCAACGTTCGTTCGAGTCCGTCCGACGTCCGCTCCCGTCGATGAAAGTACGCCCCCGCGTTGTTCACCAGGATGTGCACGGCGGGGTACTTTGCGAGGAGACTTCCCGCGAGCTGACGCGTCTCAGCCAGGACCGCAAGGTCATCGACGCGAACGGAATCGACGTTCCGATTGCCGGTTTCCAGAGCGATCTCCGCGGCCGCCCGAGCCGCTCGTCCCTCTCCTCTCCCGACCACGACGGTAGTCGCTCCTTGTCGCGCAAGGCCGAGGGCAATCTCGCGTCCAATCCCCGAGGTCGCGCCGGTGACGACCGCGACCCGACCAGAAAGAGGGCCCGAGAGTGAGGGAGCCGTCTCGGGCATGAGGAAGGCCAGCCGGTCCCTCGGGATGTCCCTTTCGGAAGGCGTGGGGCGACGATTCACGCGAGGCGATACTCCCGTCGTCGCGAGTCGTGGAGCGAGATTGTCTCCTGGACCAGGCCCTGGCGCCGGAGCGATTCGAGCGCGCTCTGCACGGTGCGGCGGGGGAGCCGCGACATGTGCGCGAGCTGCGTTTGGTCGAGACCCCGGTAGGTCTCGAGAAGGAAGTAGAGGAACTTCGCTGCCGGGGGCCCGCCGATCGGGCGGGCATGACGGATCACCCCGAACGTCTCGCCTCGAAGACCGAGGCGTTCGGAGGCGAGAGGCGCGATCGACCCGATCGCGACGTTTCCGAGGTTGACCTCTGCCCCCAGCTCCCGCAGAAGCTGGACCTGCTGAACCTCCTGAGGCGCCTCGAAGATCAGGTCTTCCGCCGGGTGGTCCGAGAGGATCGAACGGACCCAGTCCCACTTGATCGCACCGTCACTGTCGTAGATCCCGACTCCACGGCCCGACTCGCGGCTCTCGATGATCACCTTCCGCGGCTTGAGGGTCCTCGCGTGACCGATCTGGGCGTTCGTCTCCTTGAGCGAGAGCTGGTGCTGCGGGTCCTTCTTCCCGACCTCGATGAAGAAGTCGAGACTGCGCTTCCGAACGCCTTCCGCGAGCTGTTCGATCTGGTGGAAGGAGAGCTCGAGGATTCCGCTCGAGACCTCGATCAGGTCGAAACCGAGTGCCCGGGCCTCGTCCATCATCTGTGGGATGCGGTCGTGGGCGACCGCATACTCGAGCAGTGTTCCACCGGTCGACACCTCGACCCCGACGTCGTGGTAGAGTCGAACACGTTCGCGGACCTTCTCTCGAGGAAGAAGGAGCGGGAGCCCCCAGCCGATCTTCGCGACGTCGAAGTACGGGGCGAGGTACGCGAGCTCCTCCTTGTGAAGCCCCTGGAGTCGGTCGAGGACGTGCGTCACGCCGGTGGTTCGGGGACGTGCGACCTTCGGCGACTCCGCCGGAAAGAACGCATTCTTTGACCGGATAGACGCAGAACTGGCTGCCACGAGGTTCGCTCCGTTGCAGTATACGCGAAACGATTGGGTCGCCGTCGGCTAAATAGTTACCCGTCCCCGAACCGGCCGGGGTTCACTCCGCGAGGAGCACGTCGCCCCGCGCGAGAACGCGCGCGACCTCGGGTCGGATGATCTCGGATGGCAAGGCCTCCCCCTTCGCGAGAGCCTCGCGAATGTAGGTCTGGCTCGTGTTCAGCCGGCGGTCCGCAGTATGGCCGCAGGTCCTCTCGGAGGCCATCCCACCGCAATCTCGGCAAAAGAACGTCTCGGCATACTTGAGCGGGGTGACGCCGATGTCGTACTCGTCGAAGATTCGTTGACAGGCGAACGGCTCGTAGTAGGAGCCAACCCCTGCCTGATCTCGACCGACGATGTAGAGGCCGCAGCCGTAGTTCTTGCGGACAATCGCAAGGAACAGCGTCGCCTTCGGCCCACCGTATCGCATCGAGATCCCGAGCGAAGCCAAGAGCACCCGGTGGGGAGGGTAGTAGTTCTGGACCAGCGCCTGATACGCCTCGAGAATGATCTCCGGCCGGTAGTCGCCTTTCTTGAGCCGACCGAGAACGGGATGAACGAACAGTCCGTCCACGTCCTCCCGCTCGAGGGTACACCTCTGAAGATACTCGTGCGCCGTGTGCGGCACGTTCCGGGTCTGGTAGCCGGCCACATTCCTCCATCCCCGTCGCTCGAATTCGGCCCGCGTCTCGGCCGGGGAGAGCTCGAGCGCTC
>DASPTO010000167.1:0-3981 GCA_035623375.1 Thermoplasmata archaeon | reverse complement strand
CACCCCCGGTATCAGGGGCGGACGTGCACCGTCGTTGCGAAGAGCGGTCGGGCCTACCGGGTCACCTTCCTGGATGGCGGCAAGCGAAAGGAGCTCATCGCGAACCCCATCCACCTGATGCCCGCCCAGGAGACGGTGGCCGATGCCTGAGCCGGTTCCGCTCGCGAAAGTGAAGGACCTCCTCACTGAGGAGGCCGCCCGACGCACTCTCCCTCGCGAAGCAGGGCTTGCGCTGCAGCATGCCGAGCAGTTCGCCCGCCTCTCGAGCGAGCAGACCGCGAAGCTGCTCGCCGAGCTCCGGGCGCTTCCCTATGTCGATGCGAACATCGCCGTCAAGATCGCCGATGTCCTCCCGCAGTACCCGGAAGAGATCCGACTTCTCTTCTCGAAGGAGCGGGTCGCCCTCGACGAGGAACAGGTCACGAAACTCCTCGAGATCGTGGCCCATCACCGATGAACGGGGGACCCGCCTGTGGAGAACTACGCGATCATTCTGGATTACCTGCCGAACGGTCGGCAGACGGAGCGCGGATTCCACCGTGAGCCGCTCGCGCTCGCCATCGGCGAGGACGAGCTGAAGCTGTTCGAGCTGGTCCCCCGCACCACGACCTCGCTCACCCCCGGGACCCGGGTCCCGCTCCTCCCCTCGGGGCCGACCCCGTCTCCGATCGACCACGTGCGGCGTCGGATCGGGTACGACGAGCTCACGGTCGCCGGACGAACGGAGCTCTCAGCGGCGCTCGAGGAGATCGTGAAGCGACACCACGACCGCTACCTGCGGTTCTTCAACGAGGCGCCTGCGGTGTCGCGTCGGTTCCACCTGCTCGAGCTCCTTCCCGGCATCGGGAAGAAGACGATGCAGCAGATCGTCGACGAGCGCAAGCACGCGCCATTCGTGAGCTTCGAGGATATCGAGCAGAGGGTCCATCTCAAGAACCCGGAGCGGCTCATCGTCGGTCGGATCGAGCAGGAACTGAGCGGTGTCGAGGACAAGTACCGCCTCTTCGTCGCGCCGTAGCGCGACCGAGGAGGGGACCGTCCCGTGGGTTCCCGAACACCCGCAGGAAGTGCGGGACACGCTCGCCTCGCTCGGCGTCCGCCCTTCGAAGGAGTGGGGACAGTCGTTCCTGACCGACCCGTTCGTTGCCGACGCCGAGGCAGCGCTCGTGGAGCTCCCGCCGGGCCAACCCGTGGTCGAAGTGGGGGGCGGCCTCGGGGTCCTCACCGCAGCGCTCCTGCGTCGTGGGATCGGGCCGATCACCGTCGTCGAGAAGGACCGTCGGCTCGCGGGCTTCCTAGCGTCGGCGTTCGGCTCCCGGGTCCGGGTCGTGACAGGGGACGCTCTGACCGTCGTGCTCCCACCCGCGAGCGCAGTCGTCGGAAACCTCCCGTACTCCGTCGCAACTCCGATCCTCCTGAGGCTCTTCGCGGCCCGAGTCCCCCGGGTCGTTTTCCTCGTCCAGCGGGAGGTCGCCGAACGCCTGGCGGCAGCCCCCGGTTCCAGACGCTACGGCCGTCTCTCGATCATCGCGCAACTCTACGGGTCGGTGGAGCTGTTCCGCGTCGTAGGCCCCGAGGCGTTCAGTCCTCGTCCGGAGGTCGAAAGCCGGATCGGCGTCCACGTGGCTCGCTCGGGGGCCCTTCCCGTACCGTCCGTCCCCGAATTCGAGGAGATGCTCCGAGGACTCTTCTCCTCCCGTCGGAAGCAGCTCGCGAACCTCCTCCCGAGGGTCGTCTCCAAGGGGACGGACCTCGAGAGCGCGGCCCAGAGGGCTGGATGGCCGGACGATTGGGGCCACCGCCGACCCGAGGATCTTCCGCCCGAGGCGTTCTTCGCCCTCGCGCGAATCCTCTCCTCGGGGGGCGTCCCCGCAGCGTGAACCACCGGCCCCATTCGCCACGACCCACCCTCGTCGTCCGGAACTCTCCTCCTTCTTCCTTTTGAGACAGCGACGCTCCCCCGCACGCATGTCGAAGGGTTCCACGGACCCGACCGCGAAGGCGGTCTCGTGGTTGCTCGAGGAAGAGCAGCCGGCGGTCCGGTTCCGAACCCTGACCGAGCTCCTTGGTCGCAAGGAGAGCGACCCCGAGGTCCGTGACGCCCGAGAGCGGATTCTGGTCACCGGGTGGGCCGCCGAAATACTCTCCAAACGGTCGTCCTCGCGAGGGTGGGGAGACGGGAACTCCACCTACGTACCGAAGTACACGTCCACGAACTGGATGATGCTCGTCCTCTCGGAGCTGGGCGTGACGCGCTCCGACCCCGATGTCCGAGACGCGTGCGAGTACTGGATGGACGATATGGGGACCAACGACGGGGGCCTGGGCGGAAACTCGAAAGGGACCCCGCACTACTGCGTCGCGGCCAACCAGGCGAGAGCCGTGATCCGGATGGGCTACGCGGACGACCGACGCGTGCGCCGAACCCTCGAGTGGCTTACCGAAACCGCCCATCCGCACGGGGGATGGTCATGCTGGGGCATGGGCCGAAATCTCGATTCGTGGGAGGCGCTGAGCGCGTTCGCGGTCTACCCGCGGTCGAGGTGGACCTCCTCGATGCGTTCTGCGGTCGAGAAGGGAGCTGAGTTCTTCCTGTCGCGGGAGCTCCATCGGCAAGGTGACCCGTACAAGCCGTGGTACCGAACGCACTTTCCCGTCCACTACTATTACGACCTCCTGGTAGGGCTCGACCTCCTTACGACGCTCGGCTATGCGGGCGACCCGAGGATGAACCACGCCCTCACGTGGCTCCGATCTCGGCGACGACCCGGCGGGATATGGAACCTCGACGCGGTTCATCCCGACCTTGAAGGCGCCGTCGCGAGATGGTTTGCGGCGCATCCCAATCGACGACCGACCCCGTTTGCACTCGAAAAGGCCGGACGGCCAAGCAAGATGATCACCCTCCGCGCACTCAAGGTACTCGCTGCGGCGGACCACGCCAAATCGGGGTCGAGGGAGGCATCGTGACCGAACCGAGTTGGGAGCACGTCGACGCATACTTCGAGTCGCATCTTCTGTTGCCGGACCCGGTGCTTGACGCCTGCCTTCGGGCGAGTGCGGAAGCGCACCTTCCGGGCATCCAGGTCTCCCCCAGCCAGGGGAAACTGCTCCACCTCCTCGCGCGCGCCATCGGGGCCTGCCGGATCCTCGAGGTCGGGACGCTCGGGGGCTACAGCACGATCTGGCTGGCCCGCGCCCTCCCCGAAGGGGGCCGGCTCATCAGCCTCGAGCTCGACCCGAAGCATGCCGAAGTGGCCCGGACGAATATCGCACGTGCCGGGCTCGACGCCCGCGTCGAGATCCGGGTCGGTCGCGCGATCGACTCGCTCCCGAAGCTTGCCGCACAAGGGGCGGGTCCGTTCGACCTCGTGTTCGTGGACGCCGACAAGCCGAGCACTCGCGCCTACTTCGAATGGGCCCGCCGTCTCTCCCGCCCCGGCGCGCTCATCGTGGTCGACAACGTCGTTCGCAAGGGAGAACTCGCGAACGCCGCAAGCACGGACGCGAACGTTCGCGGGATGCGAGAATTCGTCGAATCCCTCGCCTCGGCCAAGGGCGTCTCGGCGACCGGCATCCAGACGGTCGGCACGAAGGGGTACGACGGCTTCCTGCTCGCCTGGGTCGAAGAAGGGGTCGGGCAGGCAGGCGCGTCTCAGCCGGCGCCGACGAAACGCCCGGCAGGTCGGCGCGCACGATAGATACCTTGCCTCGATGACCTCCCCGATGCCCGCGAAACCGTCCTCGAAGGGAAGAACGAAGGCGACCGCATGCGCCGAATACTGGTTCCGTCAGCGCTTCCACGTGCCGGCGGAATGGGCGTTTCGATGGTGCATCGACTTCTCGGCCTACGACTGGATGCACTCCGGCGGCACCGGCTCCCGGGCCGTCACGTGGCTCGCGCCGCACACGGTGATCCTGGACGATGCGTTTCCGGCCCCGGGGGGCCGCCGCGTTCGGAAGGTGAAGATGGTCCAGGTC
>DASPTO010000166.1:0-5874 GCA_035623375.1 Thermoplasmata archaeon | reverse complement strand
GCCGCCTTCGGAAGAAGGGGTTCGACGAGGCGGGACGGGTCGACCCGACGCGCGCGTCCTAGTTACGCTGTCGCGGCCACGGGGGGCACGGTCGACGTGCAGAAGGAGCAGCGCTTCGCTCCGATCGGGATCGTCGACAGGCACTCCGGGCACGCCCGAGTGGTCGGCGCGGCCGCCGCGGCCTTGGCTGCCTTTCGGTCCGTGTATCGCTGATACGGGAGAGCGATAAGGAAGAAGACGACGAGCGCGATCGTGATGAAACTGATGAGCGAGTTCAGGAACGCCCCTTGCTGGAACACGCTCCCGTTGACCGAGGTGTTCCACGACGAGAAGTCGAACCTCCCTGCGACCCCGATGAGCGGGGTGATGATGTCCGCAACGAGCGCCGCAACGAGCGTCGCGAACGCGGCGCCCATCACGAACGCAACGGCCAGCTGTACGAGGTTCCCTCGCGCGATGAACTTTCCGAACTCTTCTCGGATTGACGACATAGGTTGGCCCCCGGCCCGGCGGACGAGCTTCCCCCTTAAGTGAATTTCGAGGCGAGCGCTACATCGCCTCGAGCGGCACGATTCCGAGAAGATCGAGCGCATTCCCCAACGTCTGGCGGACGGCCGCGACCAGCGCGATCCGACTCGTCCGCTCCTCACCGGAACGGAGCACCGGCACTGCGTGGTAGAACCGGTTGAATTGGTCGGCGAGCTCGTGCGCATAGCCGGCCAGGGAATGCACGTGCCCCGTCCGGGCGACGTACGAGACGGTGCGGGGGAACCGGGCGAGGATTCGGACGAGGGCGACTTCCTCCGGATGGGTGAGCCGCCCCGCGTCGAACGGGTACGGCGGCGTATCGGCGCTGCCCTTCCGAAGGACGCTCGAGGCCCGAGCATACGAATACTGCAGGAACGGGCCGCTTCGTCCTTCGAAGGAGAGCGCATCCTCCCAGCGGAAGACCACCGGTTTATCGGGAGCGGCACGAACGATGTGGAACCGGATCGCTCCCGTCGCGACCGCCTCGGCGATCTTCTCGACGTCCTCCTCTCGGAGGTCCTCCCGTCGCTTCAGCACTTCCGCACGTGCACGGTCAACGGCTTCGGCAAGGAGCTGGTCGAGCCACACCGCCGACCCGCCGCGTGTGGACATCCGACCGCCCTCGGGGACCGTGATGTCCTGATAGATCACGAACATCGGCCGTTGGGGCTCCCCGAGCTCTTCAAGAAGAGCGTTGAGGCATCGTGCGTGCAGCTGGTGGTCCTGGCCGAGGACGTCGATCGAACGAGCGAACCGCCCGAACTTCGCGAGGTGGTACGCGACGTCCCTCGTGATGTAGAGACTGGTCCCATCGGCCCGTTGGAAGACGAGGTGCGTCGACTCCTTCGGGAGGCCGTGTCGGCTCGCGTCGATCGCCCACGCACCGTTGTCCTCCCGCACGGCCGTCGGGAGGGCGCGAAGCCTCTCGATCACTCGGTCGACGGACCCGTCGCGGACGAAGTCGGATTCCCAGACGAACTCGTCAAACGAGATCCTGAGCCGGGCGAGGGACTGAAGCATTCCCTCCAGAATCGCCTGAGCGAGCGGTCGATGCTCAGCAGGCGCATCGCTAGATTCGATCCGCTGGACGAGCCGGGCGACCTCCTCCCGGGCATCCTCATGCTCCTTGAGGTAGGCGCTAACCGCCGGATACGGCCGGCCCCGGTAGAGGTCGAGCTTCTCACCGGGAGCCTCCTCCCCCTCCACGGTCTTTTGGATCGGCTCCGGCCAGGCTTCCCGCGGCTTGGTCCAGATCCAGGTGATCATCGCTGCCTGACGACCCATGTCGTCGACATAGTACTGGGTCGTCACCGGGACCCCAGCCGCGCGCAACACGCGGGCGAAGGTGTCGCCGATGATGCCGTTGCGCACCCGGCCGATGTGGAACGGGCCGGTGGGGTTCGCGCTGGTATGTTCCACGACGACGGGGGGTCCACTCGGCTCGGCGTGACCGAACCGGTTCCCGCGGGTGAGCGCGAGCTCGAGGGTTGCGCGCGTGAGTTCTTCGGGATCGACCCGGAAGTTCACGTAGGCACCTTTCGAAGAGACCGACCGAATCAGCGGAGAGGGCGGGACCGCGCCGGCGAGTTCTGTGGCCAGCTCGTCGGGTCGCTTTTGAGCGGCCTGCGCTGTCCGATGGCACGGGAAGGCCGCCTCTCCTTCGGGCCCTCCATCCAAGCTGAGGAGCGACCGAACCGATTCGGGACCGATGGGAATGTTGCAGGACTTCGCGGCGGCGACGAGCCCGTCCACGATGGCGCCCAGGAAGGGGGCCCAGGGGTCCGTGGCGGATGACGGGAGAGAGACTTCCGGTGCCACGAACCCATCCGGCCGAGAAGCGCTTTAGCGGTCTCGTCATCTTAACGTTCTCGATGGCGGAGGTGCTCCTGGTGCGATACGGAGAGCTCGCGCTCAAGTCGGCCCCCGTACGTCGCGAGTTCGAGCGCACGCTTCGACGTAACATCCTCGACCAGTTCGTGAGGGAGGGACTGCCCGGCCGCATTCGGTCGGACCGGGGTCACCTCTACGTGGAGACGGACGACATAGAGCGGGGAGCTCGGATCGTGCGCCGTATCTTTGGCGTGACATCGGTGAGCCGCGTGGACGAGGTCCCGAGCGACCCCGACGTGATCCGAACCCGTCTCCTCGAGCTTGCAGCGCCGCATCTTCTCTCCGGGCAGAGCTTTGCGGTCCGCGCCCGCCGGACAGGGCAGCATACCTTCACGAGCCAGCAGTTGGCGGGAGACCTCGGCGCCGCCGTGCTGGAGAGGTTTCCCGACCGCAGCCTCCGGGTCGACCTCCAGCACCCGGACACCGAGTTGTTCGTCGAAGTCCGTGGTCCGCGAACGTACCTCTCGTTCGACCGTCTCGAGGGACCGGGGGGCCTTCCGCTCGGCGTCGCTGGGCATCTGGTCGCGCTCGTGGACGGCGCCCGCGGAGCCCTCGGTGCATTCGTCATGATGAAGCGCGGGTGTCGCGTCGGGCTCGTCGTTCTCCCGACCGGGGAGCCGTTCGTGCAGGAGACTCTCCTCCGGTTCGACCCTTCGGCGAGGATTGCGCCGGCGAGCGCGTCGGCGGACGCCTGGGTCCCTGTCGTCGCGAGCCTCGCCGAGGAGGCCCACGCCGACGGCGTCGTGCTCCCTATCCCCGTCGAGGAACACTCTCGATACTGGGGTCAGTGGGGGAACCGTGTGCTGTTCTCTCCGACCGTCGGGATGAGCGACCAGGAGGTGGAGGATCGGTGGAGGAGCGTGACCGCCCTGGTCGCCTGACCCAACGGAAGTTCGAGGTCGAGTCCCGTCCGGCCCCCTCTCCTGCTCCGTCCGAGCTTCCGCCGTCCCCTCCGCCATCCCCTCCGGAGAAACCGGTCCGACCGCTCGTTCCCTCCAATCAAGCGCTGCTCGAGCGGCAGCTCAAATGGTTCCGGGAACGCGCCCGCTACGAGTCCCGGAGGACCGAGGAGGGAGAACCGAAGTAGGCCAGCTTGGCACGATGGTTCGTGACCAGCTCGGCCGCGGCTGCCCCCGACAAATCACGGTCAGCGCCGTGGGAAGGATTCCTGGGATTGGTGCGGGAATTTCGATGCATCCACGAGAAGAACTCTCGGGATTCTTCCGAACTACCCAGAGTCCGTTCATGAATTGGCCTCTCCCAGACCGACGAGCCACCGGGTCGGCGGCAAGTCAGGTTTAAAAAGGGCCCCTGGGTGGCGCCGCCGCGTACCGGAGCTTCCGATGGTCCATTTCAAGGTCCAGGGTTCGTTCTACGCGCGCCGGAACTTCTGGCAACCGTTCACCAAAGTCCACGACGCGGACTCCGCCGACCTCGCCCGGGAGTGGGCGCTCTCGGAGATCGGCGGGTGCCATCACGTGAAGCGCTCCCAGATCCGGATCGACTCCGTCGCCGAGGTCCAGTCCGCATGAGCGCGGACAGGACCGTCGTAACCGAGCAAGAGGTCCAGGAGGACCTGCTGCGACTCGAGGCGTACCGCAATCAGCTCAACTCCCTCGTCCAACAGCATCAAATCTTGAGCGCCTCTCGTCAAGACCACATCCGGGCGCGGGAGAGCCTCGAAGGAATCGACCGGGCTCCCCCCTCCGCAGAGCTTCTGCTTCCGCTCGGGGGCGAAACCTTCGTGCGCGGGTCGGTCGACCGAGGCGCCCCCGTGCTCGTCGGGGTCGGTTCGGGGATTGTCGTCGAGATGGAACGGCCGAAGGTGGTCGAGCTCGTCGCCCAGCGGACTACGCGAATCGAGCAAGCGCTCCGCGACCTCGAGGGGCAGATGACGGCGCTCGACGACCGGATCCAAGTCCTCTCGCAGCGACTCGACTCGATAGCCCGGGAGAGCGGCGCGTCGACCGATGTGGGCAGCGATTAAGGCACGGCTTCGGCGACGCGAGGAACCGGCTCCGCCCTCCGCGGCTCCACCCACCGAGGCGGTAGGGACATCCCCTCCGGGCCGCCCGGAATCCGCGACTCCCGTTTCGTCGTCCCGGCCACCGGTGGCTCCGCCCTCCGGCGAATCCGAACTCTTCTCAGAGGGATTCCTGGGACGTCGACTCAAGGAAGGAACGATCGATGACGTCCTGGATGACCTCGAGATCGTGCTCCTGGAATCGGATGTCGCCCTCCCCGTGATCGAGCGGTTGCGGCGAGACCTTCGCAAGGAGCTTGCCGGAAAGAAGCTGCGGTTCGGAGTCGACGCGGAGACCGCGATCCGCGCATGTCTTGAACGCTCCTGTCGAACGATTCTAGCGCGACCGCCGATCGACCTCGCGAAGGTGGCGCGAGAGCATACGCCGAAACCGTACGTGATTCTGTTCGTGGGAGTGAACGGAACCGGAAAGACCACCACGATCGCGAAGCTCGCGGGATGGTTCCGCCGTCAGGGTCTCACCAGCGTGATCGCGGCGGGGGACACGTTCCGAGCGGGGGCGATCGAGCAGCTCCTCATCCACGGGGAACGAATCGGAGTGCGCGTTGTCCGACAGCAGGAAGGGAGCGACCCGGCCGCGGTCGCATTCGACGCGGTCGAGCACGCTCGCGCAAAGGGGGTCGACGTGGTGCTGGTCGACACCGCGGGCCGGCAGCACACGAACGAGAATTTGATCGAGGAGGCAAAGAAGATCCGGCGGGTCGTCGCTCCCTCGCTCACGATCTTCGTCGGGGACGCGCTGAGCGGAAACGACGTAATCGAGCAAGCCAAGCTGTTCGACGCGGCGATCGGCATTGACGGACTGGTTCTCACCAAGCTCGACGCCGACGCCAAAGGCGGGGCAGCCCTCAGCTCGACGTTCGTCACGAAGAAGCCGATCCTGTTCGTCGGGACAGGTCAAGGGTACGACGACCTCGTACCGTTCGACCCGGACTGGATGATCCGCCGCCTCTTCGCGGAAGGCTCCGCAGGATGACGCGTTCGATCGACGTGGTGCTTGTCCGCCCGAAGGAGGATGGTAACGTCGGTGCCGTCGCCCGCCTCGCGAGGAACTTCGGCGCGGACCGGATCGTTCTGGTCGCCCCGCGTGCCCGCATCGGGACCGAAGCGAGACGACGAGCGATGGGGGGGCTCTCCCTCCTGCGGACAGCGGTCCGGCTGACAAACTTCGAGAGGGCCGTGGCGGACGCGGATTTCGTCGTGGGGACGACCGATATGTCGACCGGCCGATCGAACGCGTACCTGCGTCGATCGGTGAGCCCCGAACGCCTGGGGGACATGATCCGGACGCTGGACGGCAAGGTCGCCCTTGTCTTCGGTCCCGAGGACAACGGCCTCTCCCGGGACGAGCTCCACCGCTGCGACCTCATCGTCCACATCCCGTCCCGACGGGAATTCCCGACCCTCAACCT
>DASPTO010000165.1:0-3054 GCA_035623375.1 Thermoplasmata archaeon | reverse complement strand
CTCGTTGTTCACGGTCAGGCTGATGTTCGTGGCCACGACCGAACCGACCGGGGGTGGGGAGATTGGAGTGGCGCTGTTGAGGTCGAGCGAAGCCGCTCCCTGCGGGCCCGAGATGGGAACCGCGACAAACCCGGTTACGAGAATCGCGACCACGAACCCTCCCACGGCGTACCTCCCCCAGCCGAGGGAAGTGATGTCGTTCAGGGGCGGCGGATGCCGGAGCCCCAGGAATAGGACCAGGACGGCGAAGAAGAGCCAGCCGAGGTAGAACAGCCCGAGACCGAAGAGGATGACGACCGCGGCGTAGCTCGCGTAGCGGGCCCGGTCCCCGAACATCGCTCGCGCCACGTGGCCGCCGTCGAGCTGGCCGGCCGGGATCAGGTTGATCGCGGTGACCAGAATGCCGACCCAGCCGGCGAGGGCGAGCGGGTGGAGGTTCACCAGCGATGGAGGGAGGAAGAGCGAGAAGAGATTCCAGATGAGCCCGGTGCCGATGATGAGCTGAGCGTAATTCGTGCCCAGGACCGAGATGCCGCAGTACGTGACCGGGGTCACCGGAGCGTGGATCGAAAGATAGAGCCCTAAGACCGTGATCGGGATTGAGGTGGCGAACCCCGCGAGCGGTCCGGCGGCGCCGACGTCAAAGAGCGCCTTCTTGTCCGGGAACGGCTCGCGGATGCTGATGAACGCTCCCAGCGTCCCGAGGATGAACGGAGGCGGAACCGGCATGAAGTAGGGGAGCGACGCGTCGAGGTGGCGGCGCCGCGCCACGAAGAAGTGCGCAAGTTCGTGGAGGCCCAGGATCAGCATGACGGGGCCGCCGAAGTAGAGCTCTCCGTACAGGAAGTCCCCTAGTGTGAGTGTGGTCTCGGCGCGGAACGTGAGCCAGATGAGCGCTCCCGCAAACGCCGTCGTGCCAACAGTCCCGAGCAGGAGGAGGACATTGATCCAGAGACGCGGGCGGCCGGCGCGCGGCCTAGGAATCACTTCGATGAACTCCTCGCCGGCCTGTCGATGCAGGATCGGGATGTACCCCTTATCCCACAGATCCCGACGGAGGCGGTCGAACCGCTCTTCGAGGGTCACCGGGTCGATGTGGACCGCCAGGAGAAGCGACTGGGGTCCGATCCGGGTTTCGTAGACCGGGAAATACTCCGCGACCACCGACCGGATTCGGTCGAGCTCGGTACTTCCGGCGGACGAGGGAAGGGGACCGGCCGCCTTCGACACCGATTACGCTCCCGAACCACCCTCGCCGGCGGACTTCCGAATACGCTTCGCCCGTTCCTTGGCCGAAAAGCCAGTGACTTCCTCGAGGAACTGATTGTACCGGCGAATCGTCTCCCGCGCGGTCTCCTCGGGAACCTTCGGGTTCATGACGAGGTCGACCGAGAGCTCTCGGCCGGCGGGCTGGAGGGCCAAACGTTGGATCGCCCCGTACTCCGTGACGACGGACTCTCCCTCTACCCGAGCGGATTCGAAGCAACTCCGTGCGATTGCTTCGAGCGCCGAGGATGTCAGATTGCTCCGGTGGCTCGCGCGAACAGGGTAATTCTGCACTGCGAGCAATGCGAGACCGGAACGCGATAAAAGCCCTACCGGGCCCGAAAGCGGGCTCCAGGCGTTGCTCTACACCGTTTCGATTTCAAACAGGACGCGAAGACCGCGGAGCTGATGCGTGATTTCGTCCGATAGGTCCAGGACCTGGTCCCGCTTCGCCGCCCCGTTCCAATCGTAGACGAAGTCGTAGTTACCCTGGGTCGGGACGAAGCCGCAGGAACGGAGGCGGTCCGCGACCGCAGACGGTTTCGCTCCCTCACTGTCGAAAGTGACGCGGAGGTACGTTTCCATCAGCGCGAAGAGGAACGGAGGGCCCCAAAGAGCTTGCGCTTCTCGCGCGGTCGAAGAAGCTCGAACAATCCCCGCTCCAACTCGTGGGGCCGACGGCCCATCAGCCGGCGAGGACCGAGGCGAACCCGCGAGGCTCGTACGGTGACACTCCGCTCGCGTGCCGAACCGCGGCGGACAGCGACAAAGAGCTCGGCAGGGTTTCCCGGGCCCCGTCCCTCCCTTGAGGGGCCGACCAGGACGGCACGAGGAAAGGCGCGCCGCAGGGCTCTCCGTGCTGGCCCGACATCGTTCGGGTCGTCGGTCCTCAACTCGACCCGGATCGTCGAACGCCGGCGCCCTCGGGGGGAGATCGTTCCGGCCCGGATACGTCGCGAACTCACCGGGGAAAGGTCGTCGGCAAGGACGAGCGGCACGATCTCGAGCGGTATCGGTGGACGGCCCAGGCGGCGTCGCTCACGATTCACGGCGCGGCCACCGGCAACCGTGTCCGGCGAGACCACCAGGACGTCGACGTCGGGCTCGACCGACCGTCCGAACGTGTTCTCCAGGGGAACGATCCGGTACTTCCTCGTCGGAAAGGTTCTCTGGATCCATCGAACCAAAGCGCGCTTTCGGGTGGAGAAGGGCTGGAGCTTGCGCAAGTCGGGCTTGGGATGAGACCGTACGAACCGGTCGGTCGTGAGTCCGATAGCCACCTCGTCGCCGACCCGGAATGCCGTCGAAACGAGGGCCTCGTGCCCGACATGAAAGTGGTCGAACGTTCCGCCCAGGACCGCGAGTCGATACGGCCGAGGCACGGGCCCTCCCTCCTCAATGAACGGCACTGACGAGGAAGGCGACCACCAGGATGGCGATGGCGGCGTACAGGAGGTAGGTGTAGGTACGACGCGACGCGAGCTGCGCGGCCCGCTTCTCGCGACAGGCGCGGCTGCAGGTCTCCTCACCCACGGCGCAGACCCGTCCGCAAACCTTGCAATGACGATGGTCCCCTTCCGCCGGCACGACCGTAGGTCACCCACCGAGGGCGCTTATCGTTGACCGAGGGTCCGGTCGCGACGGAGGTTCGACGGACGGAGCTCACCGGTCGAGTGACGACCGCCCCGTCGTTCCACCGTCCCCGCTCGTCACCGGGCGCCGTGCCCGACGGCGGGCGTCCAGGTCCGGGGCCGGCTCGCCCGCCCGTGGGTCGAGGGGGTTCGGGGG
>DASPTO010000164.1:0-3559 GCA_035623375.1 Thermoplasmata archaeon | reverse complement strand
CCCAGCTCGTCGAGGAGGTGTGAGAGACCGTCCGAGAGCTTGCCGAAGACCCCGATCCCGTCGAACGTTACCTGAGTTCCCACCTCGACCGCCCGTGCGCCCGCCATGATGTATTCGAGCGCGTCCTCGGCGGTCGCGATTCCCCCCACGCCGATCACGGGGATGGAGACCTTCTCGAAGATCTGCCAGACGCACGCGAGCCCGACCGGCTTGATCGCGGGACCGCTCAGCCCCCCGATCCCGTGCGCGAGGACCGGCCGTCGGAGCCGCACGTCGATCGCGATGGCGCGCAGCGTGTTGATCGCGCTCACCGCCGCCGCTCCGCCACGTTCCGCGGCGAGGGCGAGAGCCGCCGAGTCCCGCGTGTTGGGTGTGATCTTCGCGATCACTGGGGTCTTGGTGACCTGCGTCACGGCGCGGACGACCTTCTCCACTTCCTCCGGAGTGCTTCCGATCTCGGTCCCGTATCCCTCGGCGTGAGGGCAGCTCAGGTTGAGCTCGATCGCCACGACCCCCGTGGTGGCCATTCTTGCCGCGAGGGAAGCAAACTCCTTCGAATCCCCGGCGAAGATGGAACCGATGACCGTGGCACCCGCTCGACGGGCAACTTCGATCTCTCGAGGGTATTCGTCGATCCCCGGGTTCGGGAGACCCATCGCGTTGAGCAGGCCCCAATGGTCGTAGGTCTCGATAGTAGGATTCGGGTATCCCGCTCGAAGTGCGGAGCCAATCGATTTCGTAATCACTCCGCCAGCGCCCGCTCTCCATGCGCCCGCGAGCGATTCCCCGCTCTCCCCCCAAATCCCGGAGGCGAGCAGGAACGGGTTGCGCAGGTCCATTCCGGCGCAGCGAACGGCGAGGTCGGCCACGTCCGTTGGAACGGGTGGTGCCCTTAAATCGCCTCGCCCGGATGCTTGAACAGCCATGCATCTCGAACGACTCACGGATGCCGCCCGAGAGGCGTTGGAGAAGGCGTTCCAGCGCGCGGCCGAGCTCCGGCATCCCGCGGTCGAGCCGGAACACTTGCTCGTCGCGCTCCTCGATTCCCCCGACGGCGCCGCGACCCAGGTGCTGTCTTCCCTCAAGGTCCCGGTCGACCGACTCAAGCAGCGGGTCGAGGAACGGCTCAAGAGCTTCCCCACCGCAGACCGCGTCGCGCCGTCCGACCAGTACCTGTCTCGCGACCTCTCGAAGGCGATCGACGCCGCGGAGGCCGAAGCTCAGAAGCGGAAGGACCGGTACACAACCGCGGACGAACTCCTGCTCGGAATCCTCTCGGTCCCGTGTCCGGCGCGGGACCTCCTTGAAGAGGTCGGAGCCCGTCGCGCCGCCGTCGAGGCCGCGCTCCAGGATGTCCGAGGGACGGACCATCCGGTCGAGAGCCGCGCGGAGGAGGCCCAGTACCGGGCTCTTGAGAAGTACGGACGCGACCTCACCGCCCTCGCTCGGGAGCGAAAGCTCGACCCCGTCATCGGCCGGGACGACGAGATCCGCCGGGTCATCCAGATCCTCTCCCGGCGAACCAAGAACAACCCGGTGCTCATCGGAGACCCCGGGGTCGGGAAGACGGCCGTCGTCGAGGGGCTCGCACAACGAATCGCGACGAAGGATGTGCCTGACTCCTTGAGGGAGCGGAGGGTCGTCGCGCTCGACCTCGGGGGCCTGCTTGCAGGAGCCAAGTTCCGTGGCGAGTTCGAAGAGCGGGTCAAGGCCGTTCTCAAGGAGGTCGAACGGTCCGAAGGAGAGGTCATCCTCTTCATCGATGAGCTCCACACCCTCGTGCATGCAGGCGCGACCGAGGGGGGTGCGCTGGATGCCTCGAACTTGCTCAAGCCCGCGCTTGCCCGAGGAGTCCTTCACTGCATCGGCGCAACGACCACTCAGGAGTACCGCAAGTACATCGAGAAGGACGCGGCGCTCGAGCGCCGGTTCCAGCCCGTCCCGATCTCGGAGCCGACCGTCGAGGACACGATCTCCATCCTTCGAGGGCTTCGGGAGCGGTACGAGCTTCACCATGGCGTACGGATCCACGACTCGGCTCTCGTCGCTGCGGCGACTCTCTCGGCGCGCTACATCAGCGACCGTCACCTTCCGGACAAGGCGATCGACGCGATCGACGAGGCCGCTTCGATGGTTCGGCTGACGCTCGATTCGCGTCCGAGCGAACTCGACCAGCTCTCCCGGCGGATCCGGCAGCTCGAGATCGAGCGGACCGCGCTCGCCCGCGAGAAGGACGCGTCCAGCCGCGAGCGGCTCAAGGCCCTCGACAAGGAAATCGCCAACCTGAAGGAGCGGGAGCAGGGACTCCTCGCGAAGTGGCAGCGCGAGAAGGAGCACGTGGAACGTCTCCGAGCGCTCCGGGCCAAGCTGGACGAGGCCAAGGCTCAGGAGGAGCAGGCCGAGCGGTCGGGAGACCTCGAGGCAGCCGCCCGCCTTCGCTATGGTACCCTCCCGGACCTCCAGAAGCAGGTCGAGACGCTGACGAAGGAGACCGAGGGTCCCGCCACCGGCTCGATGCTCCGGGAGGAGGTCACGGAAGACGATGTGGCGCTCGTGATTTCGAAATGGAGCGGAGTGCCGGTCACGCGCCTTCTCCAGGGGGAGATGTCCCGGCTTCTCACGATGGAAGAGGCCCTCCGGGCCCGCGTCGTGGGGCAGAATGAGGCGGTCGAGGCAGTCTCGAAGGCGGTCCGTCGGGCGCGTTCGGGTCTCGCCGACCCGAATCGGCCGATGGGGTCGTTTCTGTTTATCGGACCGACCGGCGTCGGGAAAACCGAACTCGCGAAGGCGCTCGCCGAGTTCTTGTTCCACTCCGAGAAGGCCCTCGTTCGCATCGACATGAGCGAGTACATGGAGAAACACACCGTCGCACGGCTGATCGGCGCTCCGCCGGGATACGTCGGCTACGAGGAAGGGGGCCAGCTCACCGAAGCGGTCCGTTCGCGCCCGTACACCGTGATCCTGTTCGACGAGGTCGAGAAGGCCCACCCGGACGTTGTGAACGTTCTGCTGCAGCTGATGGACGACGGACGCCTCACCGATGGGCAAGGACGGACGGTCGACTTCCGGAACACGCTCGTCATCCTGACGAGCAACCTCGGCTCCGACCTTCTCGTCGGCGCTCACACCGACGACGAGCGTCGCAAACTGCTGGAGCCTGCCCTCCGCGCCCAGTTCCGGCCGGAGTTCCTGAACCGTCTCGACGAGATCGTCATCTTCCACGCCCTCACCGAGCCCGAGATCGAGGCAATCGTCGACCTCCAGCTCGCCCAGGTCTCCGTTCGCCTCGCGGACCGTAGGATCCGGTTGGTTGCGACCCCGGCGGCACGAACTCTCCTTGCCAAGACGGGATTCGACCCGGCCTTCGGGGCCCGCCCGCTCAAGCGGACGATCCAGCGGATGGTGGTCGACCCACTCACCGCGAAGCTCCTCGCCGGGAACATTCGCGACGGCAGCGAGGTCCGGGTTGATGCGAAGGACGGCGAGGTCGCTCTCGCCGTCGTCGAGCCGAAGCCGGCCCGGAGGGCCTCGTGACCACCGGCGTCACGGTCGCCGTCGT
>DASPTO010000163.1:0-4779 GCA_035623375.1 Thermoplasmata archaeon | reverse complement strand
GACGCCCCCGGATGGTCCGGCCGGGTCACGCGGTCCCTCCTCGACGTCCTACGTCGCTGGGAGGAACTCGGGTCGGACGCGGCGGTCGAGGAGATGACGGGCCTTGGGATCCGACCCGCAAAGGCGCGCCATTACGCGAAGCTTCTCGTCGAGCAGGGAGGCGCGGAGAAGATCCGTTCGCGTTTGTCGCTCGACGTCTTTCGAACCGGGCTCCCGGCGGATTTTCTCGAGGCGGTCGTGCCCCGTGCCGCGATCGAGGTGCAGGGGGAGACGGATGCGCCCGTGACGACCGACATCCACCGGTTGATCCGCCTCCCGAACTCTCTCCACGGTGGGACGGGGTTCCGCGTCGTGCCGTTGACGCGGGACCAGATCGCGGCCTTCGACCCGTTTCGCGATGCCAAGGTCCCCGACGCAGGAGAATCGAGGACGCGAGTGAAGTATCTGGAGGAGACCCGGTACCCGTTCCCCGGCGGAGGGATTCATACGGTCCCCGAGGGGAGCGACGAACTCCCTACGCCGGTGGCGCTTTTCCTGGTGCTGCGGGGGGAGGCGGAGCTTCTGCCTTCACCGGGATGACGATGCGGCCGATCTTCTCGATCGACCCTTCGACCTGGTCTCCCGGCTTCAGCTTGCGAGACTCGTTCCCGAACTCGTAGCCCGGAACACCCCCCAGGCTCCCGAGCGAGAGGATATCCCCGGGCTCGAAGGTGATCCCCTGGGAGAGGTGAGCGAGGATCTGGGGGATACGGAACACGTAGTCGGTCGTGTCGCCCCGCTGGCGGACCGTCGCGCCTACCTTGAGCTCCATCTGGAGCGGGTAGGGTTCCCCCACCTCCTCCTTCGGGACGATCCAAGGCCCCACCGCCATCGTGGCGTCAAACCCCTTCCCCATCACCCAGTCGACCGGGCTGTCGGGAGGGTACTGGAGGTCTCGGTATCCCATGTCGAGGGCGATGGTGTAGCCGGCAACATACTCCATCGCCTTCTCGGCGGGAATGTGCTTTCCCCGCTGGCCGACCACGACCGCGAGCTCGAGCTCGACGTCGGGGAAGGTACCGGCGGCGTTGAGGACGAGACTCTCGCTCGGGCCAACGAGGCTGTTGAAGTAGCGCGCGAAGACGTACGGATGCGTCGGCAGCGGCCTCTTCTGTTCGGCGATATGGGACCTTGAGTTGGAGGCGAGGCAGTAGATCTTGCTCCCGCGCACCACGGGGGCGAGAAGCTTCACGCCCTCCTCGGCTTTGAAGAGGTAACGCGCGCCCGTTGCCGCCCGCGGTGTCCAGCCCGCCTGGCGGCGACGGTCGACGTACTGCAAGATCTTCTTCGTGAGCTCGACCGAGTCTGCGCCGCCCGAGAAGAACGCCTGCATGTCGCGGAACCGACTCGGGTCCGCTCCCTTGACCGGATTCACCCCGTAGTAGTCGCGGACCGCGGTGTCGAGGTCGACGAACTCGTTCGCGTCGGTAATCATTCCGAAATGGAACTGGTCCTGGAGGGTGAAGTGCACCAGCTTCATTCTGAACTCCCAGCGCCGGGGAGCCACTCAGAGAGATAACGAGTGCGTGAACGGCGGGGCCGCCCCGGGGACTTGCGCGGGAGCCGACTGCTGCCTCTAGCGGAAGTGGCGGTGGACAGCGAGTAGGTAGACGAACAGGATGAAGGCGAAGATGAATCCGAACGTAAGGAAGTCCCTCGCGAGTCCGAAGCTGACCAGCTCGAAGATCACGAAGAGGAGCGTGAGCACGAGGGCCCACATCCGCAGATGCCAAAGCCCGAGCGCGAGCCCCAGGATGATGAGGCCGACAACGATCAGAATGATCGACGAGACAAAGAGGCTCTCCCCGCCGATCGAGCTCGGGATCCCGAGGATCGCGACCACCGCGACATTGACGAGGAAAAGGAGGCCGGCGACAAGCAGGATCGCACCGAAAATCCCAACGAGAACC
The DNA here is from genome assembly GCA_035623375.1 of Thermoplasmata archaeon. Taxonomy (GTDB): domain Archaea; phylum Thermoplasmatota; class Thermoplasmata; order Lutacidiplasmatales; family UBA184; genus Lutacidiplasma. Next base: position 2,830 of record DASPTO010000163.1, on the reverse strand, counting down.
GCGAGGATCGCCACTCCGAGCGGTCGTTCAAGCTCCGGGTACGCGGACGCGGGTTGCGCGGCCATGTTCTCCTCCGAGCGGGTGCTCCTACGCGCCCGTTAGGTTCGCACCCGCCTAATGAAGGTACGTTTCGCGGGGCAGGCGGCTCACCAGGGTTCCGAGAGCGGTCCTCGCTGTCCTTGAGGCGCGTAGGTCGCAAGATAGCCGGTGCCGAGCCTCTCGACTCCGAGGAACTCGAGGGTCGTGAGCTCCTCCGGACCGTGCGTGTCGGGACCGCTCACGACTGGGGGCGAGGTGAGTCCGCCGACCACCACGGGCGCATAGTAGATCGTGAACCGGTCGAACAGCGTTCCGCGGAGCACGCTCGAGAGAACCTCTGCTCCACCTTCCACCATCAGCTTGTGGACCCCGCGTTCACGAAGGATACCAAACAGTCGCGGGAGGTCGACCCGGGACGTTCCACAGACGACCGTGGTGACGTGCCGGGGGAAGGTCCGAGTCGACCGCTCGGACGTCGCGACGATTGTCGGGGTCGACCCGTCGAGCACCCTCGCGTTCGTCGGAGTCCGTCCACTCGCATCGACGATCACCCGCGTTGGATTGGGTCCATTCGGCTCGCCGAGAAGCTCCCAGTGGACCCGGAGGGAGGGGTCGTCCTTCACCACGGTTCCCACCCCGACCAGGATAGCATCCGCGTGGGCCCGAAGCCGCTGGACCCGCGAGAGGTCCTCCGGGCCGGAGAGGGCGGCGCGCGTGCCGCCCGCGAACGCGAGCCGACCGTCGATGGAAGCGGCGCAGTTCGCCCACACCAGAGGCCGACGAACTTCTGAATTCGTGGACGACCCCCTCCTGTCCCCTCTTCGCCTCAGTGCGCAGTTTGAAGCCGGGCGACGGCCGCCTCGTACTCATCGATTGGCTGGCCCGCCGCTTTCAGGTCCTCGAGGTTGATCGAGACGTTCGCGAGGGCTCCTTCGGCGGCCGCACGGAAGAGCGCGAGCGAGGTAACGAGGTCACTTCCGAGAGCGGCCCGAGTCCGGCTCCCGACCGCTTGGAGGCGACTCCCAAGGTCGACCGCCCGCCGGGCCGTCTCGAGTGGAACCTCTGCGGCGCCCCGAACCGCGCGGACGTACGCCTCCTGCGCCGCGGGGTCGGCGGGTCGTTCCTTCCGAGCCTTCTTCGCCTGGCGGACCGCGTCGTACGACCGGGAGTCCTCTTCCGCGAGCTCAAGGAACCGCGCGCGACCCTCTGTCAAGAGGGCGCGCACGGCGACCAGGTCCTCCGCGGGATTCGCGGGGTCGATCGAATAGGCGAGGACCATCTCCCCGAGCGCCGCCGCGAGCGCGGCGACCACGGCGGCGGCGCTCCCCCCTCCCGGAGTCGGAGTCCGCGCTGCAAGGCGCGAGGCGAACGATGCGATCGACTCGTGTCCGGGTCCCGAGTCCTCCGCGGCTCGGACCTTCCGTTCGAGCACGGCGCTGCGGTCGAACGCGTGGAGCTGGAGGTAGTATTCGGCCGCTTCGAAGAGGGCATCCTCGGGTACAAGGCCGACGATCTCGGACTCTTCGACCCCCACGCCGTATCGTTGCGCCTCCCTCCGGACTGCCTCGAATGCGCGGTGGATCGACGTGACGTGGTAGTCGGTCAGGTTCATAGAGACCTGGGCCCGGTTGCGCTCCCGGATCTCGAACCCGAGTGCCTTCACTTCCGGGAGACCCCCGTCACGAGCCCGTACTGCCTTCGCAATCCGCTTCGCGACGGCCACGTCGGGCGTCGTGAGGTAGACGTTGTAGGCGATCAGGATGGGTCGAGCGCCGATCGCAACCGCTCCGGCGGTCGGGTGGAGCCGCGGTTCTCCAAAGTCGGGTGCCCGGGCGGGGTCGGTCGCGATCACGTCTCGCAGCCCCTCGAACTGACCCTCCCGGACCTTGGCAAGGTCGACCCGCTCGGGCCGGCGGGCTGCGGCTGCGTAGAGATAGACCGGGATCGAGAGCTCCTTCGCGACGCGAGTGCCGAGCCGTTCGGCAAGCCGGACGGCGTCCTGCATCGTGGACGTGCCCAGCGGAACGAATGGAACGACGTCGGTCGCGCCCATCCGGGGATGCTCGCCGCGCTGGATGTTGAGGTCGATAAGCTCGGTCGCGACCTTCATCATCGCGAACACTGCTTCGAGCAGCGCGTCGCCATCCCCGACGAGACTGATCACGCACCGGTTGTGGTCCGCGTTCCGCTCCACGTCGAGCACCGTGACGCCCGATGCCTGCCGGGCCGGGGCGACAATCCGCTCGATCTTCTCGGCATCCCGTCCTTCGGAGAAGTTGGGTACGCACTCGAATTGTGTCATGGTGGGTTTGTTCCTCCGAATGTCTCGAGGAGCGTCTGGTGGCCGTGGGCCTCTTGCGGAGACGAGCTCGTTCGAGGGCGCTGACGCGCGCGGGCGATGGCCGCGCGAACCCGCTCCTCGGAGAAGCCGTGTTCGTCCACCAGGAGGGCGCGAAGGGCATTCTCGTCGACGGGCCCGAAGGAGAGCGGTGGAACGTCCACGGACTCGGGATGACGGAAGATGTTGAGGACGTCCTTGGCCTCCTGAGAGTCGAGCCCAACCTTCTCAGCGGTCGCGCGGAGGCCGAGATGCTCCTGCACGAGCTTCAACGCCTTCTTCGGACCGTATCCCCGGACCCCGTCGTTGAAGTCGGTTCCAACCACGATCCCGAGAAGAATCAGCTCCTCGTCATTGATCCCGAGGTTGGACAACGTCTCGGCACGGTCGATGAGCTGAGCTCCGGGACTCGTTCCCGCCCGTCCTCGCGCGGCGAGGCCCCGAACGAGCCTC
>DASPTO010000162.1:0-2792 GCA_035623375.1 Thermoplasmata archaeon | reverse complement strand
AACGGTCTACGGCTTCTTCAACAATCACTTCCGAGGAGACGCAGCAGTGAACTGCCGAACCCTCACCGAGGAGCTCGGTCTCTCCCCACCGACTCGTCGCGGTCGGCTGGACACGTAGGGAAGACCTTTCTCAAGGGCGTGCGAGCGCACCCTCGCGATCGGGGGCAAGCGCAAGGGGGTGAGCCCCCGGCGTTCCCGGGTCCTGCCCGGCGGCTGCGAAGGTCCCACCGCAGGAGGCGCTCGCGTTCGTGTGCGTCGTCAGGACCGCACCCGTGAGCGCGTTGACGGTCGCGTTGAACACGCTGCCCGTCCCGTTGGCCGACGAGGTGACGGAACATGTCGAGTAGACGACCGTCCACTCGGGCGTGCCGGTGCCGCCGAGGATCGGGGGAAGGCCTCCGAACAGGACGTATGCCGCCGACGCGGTCGGATAGCTCGCGAGGAACGTAGCCGCTCTCGATTCCACCGCGGCCGCCGCCCGGGAGCTATCGATGACACTCCCGGGCACTCCGAGGACCAGTCCGGCGTAGAACGAGCACGTCTCGCCCGTCACGGTCGCAAGGACGGTGGCGGACCCGTTCACCACCGAGACAATGGCAAGGGCGTCCGTGCCGTTGCGGTACACGAACTCCCACGCGGGCGATTGCCCGGACGACCGATTGCCGGTAAATCCGGGGAGCGTGAACACATGGACTGCACTGTTGAGAGTGTAGGAACATCCCGAGAAGCTCCCCAACGTGGATGCGTTCACCGGGAGGGATTCGTTGGTCGGCGACACAAGACCGGCCGCGAAGAGAAGCGTCCACCCTCCGCCCTGGAATCCGGACACCGCCCGGTCGGCGACCGGTCGGGCTCCTGAGTACGTGAGAACCGCGGGAGGCTTTCCCGACCCCGTCAGTCCGGGCAGGACCACGAACACGACCAATGCGATTCCGACGGCCACCACGCCTATCGCGCCGAGGTACGCCCTCGTCCGGCGTCGCCGGGCGGGCGGGGCGGGGGCAGGAGAGGGGGAGGATGGAGCCGGGGCCGTCGTGGGGGTCGCCATTGTTGGTACGGTCTCTAGAACGAGACGCGGGCCCGATAACCCTTCTCCTGTACCCGGACGAAGTCGAAAGAACGGCTCTCTGAAACCGTCCTTTCTCGGGGCTGTTTCAACCTCTCCCGAACCACCGCTTTAGAGCACCGCGGCCGATGGTTCTCATGGATCGATCGATGATGGTCGACGCTCTTCTCACCGAGCCCGAGCTCGCGCCGGAGGACCTCCTCGCAGAGGAGCCCTCTGCCCGGTCCGAGCCCCGCTCCTCGCTTTCCGCCCCCGCGCCCGTTCGTCCGCGGCTTGCCCCCCATCCCCGGCGGGCCCGCACGATCCCCCTCCTTCCCTCGGAACCGACGCTCTTTCCCTGGCTTGCGCGACGGTTCGCCCCCGGCGAAGCGACCGTCTGGACCGGGCCTTCGAACGCGGTCGAGCCGGTCCTCGAGCTCCTCTACGCGGGGAACGCCCTCGCCCGGGGCCGGATCTCGCTCCTCGAGGGAGCGAACCGGTTCCACCCGTACCGCATCGGCGAGCTCGGCCGCGCGTTCGGGGTCGATGCGACCGAGACGCTGAGCCGGATCCGCCTTGCTCGTGCGTTCACCGCTTACCAGATGGTCGCGCTCGTGGACGGCTGGGCGCGGGAGGTCCGACGACACCCTCCGACCCTCCTGGTCGGTCACGACCTTCCCACCCTCTTCGGGGACGCTGAGATCCCCGACGACGAGCGGTTCGCTCTCCTCGGCCATGTCGCCCGGACCCTCGCGACGCTCGCCCGCGAGGTCCGTCGTCCGCTCCTCCTGACGCTCCCTCCGGACGGGTTCGCGCGGTTCCGCACGCTCGCCGACGAGGGACCCCCATGGGCGGACCTCATCACCTTCGTTCGCGGCCCGGGAACCCTGCGTCTGCGCGCGCTCCGGGACGACGCTCGGGTCGCCCTCGTGCCCCGTCCGCCCGGTCAAACGGGGATCGAACAGTTCGGCGGAGAGTTCGCCGAGGAGGTGATGACGTGGGACGTACCGCCCCGACCTACCGCCAGGCGCTCGAGGAGAGGATGAAGCGCTGGGACGAGTTCGCGCGTCTTCTCACGAGCCCCGAGGAGCGCGCGGCGTTCGAGATGGTCCGGACGGGAGCCCGCCGGTACGTCGCGCAGGCGACGTACGTCGGGAGCCCGGACCTCCTCGAATCGTTGCTCCTTTCCGTCCTCACCGACCTTGCGGTCCGGGTCCGCTCCGAGACGTCGGCGACCGCCTCCCGGCGGTAGCGATGACGGCGGCGTCCCCACCGTCGGAGCCGGACGGCTGGCTTCTCGACATCACCGAGAGCGAGGACGGACGGTCGGTCGTCCTCTGGACGAAGGAGCGCGGGAGCGGCCGGGTGCGTCGGACGGCGGTCGAGTACCGTCCTCCGTTCCTCGTGACGGGAACGAGGAACGACCTTTCCCTGCTCGCGCGACGTCTCGCCGACCATCCCGACGTGGAGTCGGTCCGGCTCGGCTCCGGCCGTCCGTCGCTCTTCGAACGTCGGAACCGACCCGTGCTCTCGGTCGTCCCGAGCCGTAACCCCGCCCGCCGTGCGCTCGCGCGAACCGTCGACGCGCTCGGCGGCTACGAGCGGTTCTCGCTCTACGACGTCGACCTGGGTCCCCCGCAGCTCTACCACATGGCCCACGGGCTCTACCCGTTCGCCCCCGTGGTGGGCCGACCGCCCGCGCTCACAGCGACCGAGCCGCCCGAGACGATCGACTACACGGCCCCTC
>DASPTO010000161.1:0-6764 GCA_035623375.1 Thermoplasmata archaeon | reverse complement strand
TACGTCCGGCCAATCTCCTTGCGCCCGATGCGGGATTTGGAAGCGATCTCATCGAGCGTCCGGGGGACGTTGCACTGGCGGCAGCTCCCGTAGAGGGAGGCCGCGACCACTCCTTCGATCGAACGGCCGCGGATCAGGTTGCGGTTGACGGCCTTTCGGTAGATCATCGCGGCCGTCTCCCGGACGTTCCGGGGAAGGGCCATCCCCGAAGCGATGCGGTCCAGCTCGGCGAGGGCAAACGCAAGGTTCCTCTCGGTGGCGTTCGACACCCGGATCCGGCGTTGCCACTTTCGAAGTCGGTACAGCTGGGCTCGATTCCGCGTGGGAATCGACTTCCCGTACGGGTCCCGGTTCTTCCACCCGATCTCGGTCGAGAGTCCCTTGTCGTGGATCGTGAGGGTCGTCGGGGCTCCGGTCCGCGCGCGCTTCTCGCCCTGCTCGGCGTCGAACGCTCGCCAGTCCGGTCCCTGGTCGATCATCGACTCCTCGAGGACGAGACCGCATTCGTCGCAAACGAGCTCCCCGCGCTCGTAGTCGCGAGTCAGATGCGTCGACCCGCAGCTCGTGCAGCGGGTCGGAACGACGATCTCCTCGGGCCGTGCCGCAGACTTTTCCCCGTTCGGCGTCGCCTCTCCGTTCTCCATCGACAGCTTGCTCCTATTCCCGGACCAGGGTGGCTCCCAGAAGGGCGGCTCCCTCCGACACGCTCGGAGTCCGCCGCGGTCGAACGGTCAGATACGGACGGGAGACGGGCCCGAACACACGGACCACCTGACCGTGCAGCTTTCCCGACGCGTCCCGAACGAGCGTCCCCTCCGGGACGACCTCGGAACCGCTGCCGCGGACGGTGAGCTGACCGGCGGTGGTCACCGCCAGCACGCTCCCTACGTCGCGACTCTTAACCCGGACGTCGGACCGCGACAAGTGGTATAAACCACTTGCGATACGTATAAAAAGATTACGGCCGGGGACGCGGGCGGTTTCGGCTTCGACCCGTCGGCGATACATCGGCCCCTTGCTCTTCCCCCTCGGCCTCGGTGCGCTCCTCGGGGGGCACGTAGGGGACGTAGAACGACGGACGGATGGTCCGTCGGTGAGGCTCCACCTCTTCCTCACCTCGAGGGGGTTCGGGCTCCTTCCGCCGCTCGGCGGCCGGGATGACCTTGTCGGAGGGGAGCTCGTCCCGCGCGGCCGAGGAACGATTCGCCGCCGCTTGGCTCGCGGCCGCGCGGTTCCGCTCGACGGTCAGCCGGTCGACCTCGGCCCAGAGCTGCTCGATCTCCTCCTCGGGGGTGCCGTAGCGCCGGTCCTCACTGATCGCCGCGCGCACCTGGGCCATCAGACGGGCCGCGCTCGAGGCGTCCCGTGCCTTTCCCTTGATCCGCTGGAGCCGACGGGCAAGGTTGCGTGCTTCAAGGAGGATCTCCTCCTCCTCCCGGGGGGAGAGCGGAGGGAGCGCGGGAGCACGCGGGATGCGAGCGACAGCGCGACGGACCTCGACCAGCCGTTGTGCGGTCGTCGGAAGGTTCTGGTCCTGGATCGCGACGAGGAGCCTCGAGAAGGTTTGAACGACTCCGCCGACGTCCTCTCCCCGGTCTCGAGCCTGGCGGATGGAGGCCCCGAGGGTCTGCGCCTCTTGGACGCAGAACTTCGGAACGGCATCGTTGAGGACCGCGAGGGCGAGCGAGGCGCTCGCCGCTGCTTTCTCGAGCGACCCCGAGCTCAACGGCTCGGCCATGAGACGCTTTCTAGGGTTTCCGACGCGATTGTCGAGAATGGTGAGGTCGACCCCGATCGTGCCGGCGATGGCGCGCAGCTCGTCCGCGCGACGGAGGAGCTCTCGGACCCACGTCCAGTCCGTCCCCGCCCGTGTGAGAAGAGCTTCCGCTCGCTTCAGCACGTCGATTCCCGAGACGAGGTCCCCCTCGCGCACCGCTTCCTGGAATGCATCCACGACCTGGTTCGTGGGGAACGGCAGACCCTCGGCCTCCAGTGCCCGGCCCCGCTCGACGAGTGCGTCGAGCCGGGTTTCCAGCGTTGAGAGGCCCCGAGAGTCCGATGGCATGTTCTAGCTCCGGGAGGCCTCCGAGGAGAGCATTCGCATGAGGCGGGTCAGGGTCAGGTCGGCTTCTTTGAGCATGCGCGACCGCAAGAACTCGGTCGCGTCGCGGATCTGCACGGCCGCCTCGTGAGCGATCTCGGTATCCGGGGAGAGCGTACGAACGCGAGCAGCCAAGGACCACGCCTTCTTGAGAAGGCGGTCGAGCATCTCGTCCTCCGTCTCCCCGGGCGGGGACGGCGCGCTGGACGCAGGAGCGGGCGACGCGGCCGCCACGACCTCGAGCTCCGCGAGCTCTCGACGAAGGTCCTGGGTCGCTCGGACGGCTTCGGTCAACCGACCCTTCTTGAGGTGTCGCGATGCTTCGAGGTGAAGTCGTTTCGCCACGGCGCTCGGCACATGATCTTCGGGATACCGGTCGATTGCCTTCTCGGCCCGGTCGAGCTCTTCGCGTAGCGCGCTCGGGACCGCCTCGTGGAGCAGCATGAGGACCTGGGCCGCCTCCTGGCCCAGGGCGTCGAGGACCTCCTGCGTGAGGTCTGGTTCGCGAAGCTTTTCCCGCACGGATTCGACTTCGCTCGAGATCTCCCCGAGGGGAATCCCGAGTTCGGCCGCCTCGCTCCGGAGCGCTTCGACCTGGGCAAGAAGCCCCTGGAGGCCCCTCCAGTCCGACTCGAACTGGGTCAAAAGCCGGTCCGTTTCGGCGACCCGGCGGATCGCTTCGTCTCGCTCCTGCGCGTCGAGAGCCTCCTGCGCGCGACGAATGTTCTCCGCGATCGCGATGCGGGCACCGGTCCGCTCGAGAGCCTCCCGTCGCTCTCCGAGCTCGCTGAGCCGGCGCCGGACCAGTTCGTCGCTCTCGTTCTCGAGACGCGCCTGAGCGGTCCGAAGGATCTCGAGGGCTTCCGCGACCCGCCCATCGGCCTCACTGAGGGCGGCCTGACAGAGCTCGCTCGAAAGGTCGGGTGCGCCCCTCCCCAGCTCTCGAACCACCTCCATCTTCTTGACCAGGTCGCGGCTGATCGCTGCGTTGAGGTCCTCCTCGGGCGACAACGGTCTCGGTCCGGCGGGCTTTTCCTCGCCCACGGACGGGGTCACTGGCGACGCAGGTCCCGCTCCGGCGTCACTCCCGTCGTTCGAACGGAGGCCCTCGATCGCGAGCCCGGTGGGAAAGCCGCAGACCGAGCAGTGGAGGGCGGTCGAGGGGATGGGTTGTTCGCAGATCGGACAGCTCGACGGCACAGTACGTCCCTGTTCTTTTCAAGAAACTGTTCGGGCGCCCTTAATCCCTTCGTCACACGGTGGCTCTCGAGAGAGGAGCTGGCGGAGCCCCTATCCTCCCGAGAAGGTCGGGATCACGGTGAGCCGGACGGGCCGATCGACAGGTGCATCCAGCGGGAGGGGGGTCTCGCCCACGAGCACCGCGCAACCCTCGGGGCTCTCCCCGGCCGTGCGGACGATGGACCGCACGAGCGTTCCCGGCGCGACGTCGAACTCCGTGAACCGGCTCTGACCTCCCCGAACGACTTCGACCCCGACGCGCACGGTGACGGGAGAGGCGCTGAGGGGGAGAGTCTCTGCCGCCGGGGTCGTTCCCCGGTCGCCCTTTGAACTCCCGCGATGCAAACGCATCACCAGATCTCGAATCTGGCGCCTTGGCCAAGCTAGGCTACCTCAGCACCCGCTCGAGAGCAACCCGGCCCGCATTTAGCCGTTTTCCGGGCACCGACCGCTTCCGCGGTCGCCCCTGCGGATGGGCGAAAGTTGGGGTGCACACCCCGAGCGACCCTAGCCGAAGGTCGATTCTCGACGAACGTTCCTGGAGGGTCGTCGACCCGTTCGTCCGTCAGGGCTCGCGGGAGGGCACCGGATTTCCGATGGCAGACTTGAGCCGTGTGATGGCGTCCACTGGATAGGGGTCGACGCCGTCTCGGTCTGCGAGGAAGAGGCTGACGTGGTCCCCGAAGGAGATACCGGAGACGAGCGCCTCGAGCCGGTCGTCCGAAGGCAAGTTGACGCGACAGACCGAAGCGCCACGCTGCTTGAGGAGCCGCTCCAGGTACCGGAAGCTGGTGCGAACGGGGGGAGGCTCCGCCGCCCATTCGAGAAGAATGGCTGCATAGGCCCGTGCGGTCTTGCGCGGGATCGCGTCCCATCCCACGAGCGCGTTGTGGAAGAGCTCGGGAACCTCATCGAAGACTGCGAGCCGTTTCGCGTTCTCCTCCACCTGCGTCTTCCAGCGTCGCGCGAGGGGAACGAACGCGCTCTCTGCGTACACGAACGGCAGCCGGTCGCCGACCTGACGAGCGACCTTCGCTGCGACTCCCCCCGGCCGCGAGTACTCTCGGATTCGGGTCCTCGTGGCCGCGGCCGCCCGTCCGATCCGGTCCTCGAGCGACTCGGGAAACGCCGGGTCGAGGAGGCCGAGTACTCCACCGAGAAGATACCCTACTGCCGAACGCGGGGGAAGGCCGGGAGGGACCGTGAGGGCCGGCACCCCGTCGGCCTCCGCACGCTCCAGAAGGGTTCCCCCCGAGGTGATGACGACGCGTCGCGCTCCCGAGCGACCGGCCGCATCGTACGCGACGAGCGTCTCCCAAGTGTTGCCGGAGTAGCTGACGAGCAGGACCTCGGTCCGCGGGTCGACGGATCGGGGCAGGTCGGGGGAACGGACCACTCCCAGTACTGCGCGACTCTCGGAGTCGACGACGCCGCGCGCGAGGTCCGCCGCAATCCCCGAACCGCCCATCCCGACCGCGATGACGCGAAGGTCGTCGCCCGGTAACGGGCGTGCGAGTTCTCGTCCCGCACGATAGCCGGTTTCCAGGGCCTCCGGAAGCGTGGCGGCGAGCGCCCGCATCCGGGCCGGGCCGTCGGTCGACCTCGGAGCCATCGGCGGCGACGGGAGACGCCGAGAGATATCTCTTGCGGACGAGCGCCGGTGTTCCGAAGCGTTCGGGGAAAGTTGAAGAGGGCCCTAGAGCAATTGTCTCACCGGACCAGCTTCCCAGGAGGGTCTCGAGGAGCTATCGGATGGTGGGGGGGAACGTCGCGGTTCGTCTCGGAGATTCCCGCGTCTCCATCGGGAACGCTTCTCTGGACGCGATGCTCGAAGGGGGTCTCGTTGCCCGTCGACCCTACTTGATCGTGGGACCTTCCGGCACAGGGAAGACGACTCTCGCTCTCCAGTTCCTTTGCGAAGGGGTCCGCCGGCACGAGAAGGTGCTCCTGGTCACCCTCGAGGAGCCTCCGAACGAGGCCCGGATCAACCACCGGGGTCTTGAACCCAACCTCAACGAGGTCGACGTGTTCGACGCGATCCCGGACATCATGCGCTACGAACGGGCACCGTTCAAGGACATCGCGTCGGTCCGTTCCGCCGTGCCGTTCTCGGAGGTACCGTTCCGCATTCGACGGAGCCCCGAACTCGCGAGCGTCGAAGTGACGATCACCGCCCTCGAACAGATGCTCCGGACCGAGGTGATCCGGAAGGGTTACACCCGGCTCGTGATCGACTCGCTGACTGCGCTCCAATACTTCTGCATGAAGGGGTTCGACCCGGTCGCGGGGGCGCAATCGTTCCTTCGGTTTCTTTCGGACCTTCGAGTGACCACCCTGCTCACGGTCGAGGCGCCCCTCGAGGACATCGAGACGCCCGAGCGGATGCTCGCGCGAGGCGAGATCCGGCTGTTCCGCTGGGAACTCGACGACCAAACTGTCCGCGCGGTTGGAGTCGAGAAATTCCGAGGGAGTTCGCACGACGTTCGCCTTCACCCCTACCGTATCGGACCCCGCGGCCTCGATATCAACCTAGAAGTGACGATCTCCCGCGACACCCGCATGATCATCGAACCCATCGTTCCGCACCTCCACCCGCCGACGGCGGTCGCTCCCGTCCTTCCTGCCGTCTCACCAGTGACACCGCTCGTGGAGGAGGTCCGTGACCTCATCCTCCTCGGCGCGGACGTGGCACCGGCCCGGACCGAGATCGAGGCGGCGCTCGCGGCAACGAGCGAGGGTCGTCTGGACGAAGCGCAGGCCCACCTTTCCAGGGTGTCGTCGCTCGTGCTCGGCCTCGTCGACCGAGTGAGCCGTGACGCGCATCCTTTGGTCCGGGACCAGGTCGGCGCCTCCGCCGCCCTCCAACGAGTGCTCTCGCGAGTCGACTCGTTCCGAGCCGGGGCTCCGCCCACGAGCCTTCCTCCCCCAGCCGTCCTTCAGGTCCAGCTCGGCGCTCTTCTCTCGCTCTTGCCGGCACCGACTCCCGTCGCCGAGGCCGCAGCCGCCCCACCGGCTCCCGCGGTGGCCGAGGGTCCGCCTGAGGTCCTGCCCGAGGAGCCCATCCGCATCCCCGAGAGCGAGCCTACCCCACCACATCCTATGGCGAGAGAACCAGTGACTCCGCCTCTTCCCGCGACGTCCGCTCCATCCTCTTCGGGTCCGCAGCTGGCCGCGGCGGGAGCCCATCCTTCAGCGCCTCCAGGTCTTCCGACCCCGGCCGGATCCCCGGCGCCTTCTGGCCCCGAAGGTTCTCCGAGCGGGTCCCTTCCCCCGACGCATGCTGCGCCACATCCGGGTCGAGGTTCGCGCGGCGGCGTCGGGAAAGGAGGGCCGTCTCCACCGAAACCGTCCCCACGGGTCGGACGTCAAAGACCCGAACCACCGCCGCTCCCCACTTCCGTGGCCGGAGAGTGGTACGCCCCTG
>DASPTO010000160.1:0-7283 GCA_035623375.1 Thermoplasmata archaeon | reverse complement strand
AGAGGTCCGGACGACGTTCGTGCACGGCCTTCGCCGTGCTAAGGCCTACCATGCCGGCCCCGACGACCGCGACGTCGAAACGGTCTCCCATTCGGTCAACCTAGGGCCACGGCAAGCGTATAATCTCCCCCGACGAAATCCCCCGCGATTCTTATGCCAGTCCGGATCGCGGTGCCTACAGAGGTCTCTCCTGGCGAGAAGCGCGTTTCCCTCACCCCCGACGTGGTGAAGGGGCTGGTGAAGTCCGGCGTTGAGGTCGCTGTGGAGTCCGGCGCGGGTGCCGGCTCGCGATACCCGGACGACGCGTACAGCACGGCGGGGGCGATGGTGACCACGGACCGCGCGGCCCTCTTCGGCAGCTCCCAGGTCGTGCTCAAGGTCCAACCTCCGACGCCGCAGGAGGTCGCGATGATGAAACCGGGCACGGTCCTTGTGGCGCTCGTCAACGCGAGCCGGAACCTCGACAGCGTCGCCAAGATGCGGGATGCCAAGATCACGACGTTCGCGCTCGAACTCCTTCCGCGGATCACGCGCGCGCAGAGCATGGACGTTCTCTCGTCGCAGGCCACCGTCGCCGGGTACCGGTGCGTCCTCATCGGGGCCAACCTCTGCCCGAAGTTCTTGCCGATGCTGACGACCGCTGCGGGAACGATCCGTCCCTCGAAGGTGCTCGTTCTCGGAGCCGGTGTCGCCGGTCTCATGGCGATCGCGACGGGGAAGCGGCTCGGCGCGATCGTCGAGGCGTACGATGTGCGACGCGCGGCGGGAGAACAGGTCCGGAGCCTCGGGGCAAAATTCCTCGAGCTCCAGATCAACGCGGAAGGGACGGGCGGCTACGCTCGAGAGCTCACGGACGACGAGAAGAAGCAGGAACAGGCAATGCTCGCGAAGGCCGTCGGCGAAGCGGACATCATCGTCACCACTGCGGCGGTCCCGGGGCGGAAGGCTCCGCTCCTCGTCCGCAAGGAGATGGTCTCGACGATGCGGCCCGGCGCCGTGCTCGTCGACCTCGCGGCCGAATCGGGCGGGAACTGTGAGCTCACCAAGCCCGGAGAGACCGTCGACGTGGGCGGCGTGTCGATCGTCGGCCCCCTCAACCTTCCGAGCCAGCTTCCGTTCCACGCGAGCCAGATGTACGCGAAGAACCTCGAATCGTTCCTGACGCTCCTTCTGACGAAGGACCACACCCTCGTCACCGACTATTCGGACGAGATCCTCGCGGCGAGCCTGCTCACCAAGGACGGTGTGGTGACCCACAAGCCGACCGCCGACCTGCTCCAGCCGAAGGGGGCGGCGTAGATGGCGGCCGACCTCTGGACGGCGCTGTTCATCGCGATGCTCACGGCCTTCACCGGCTACGAGGTGATCAGCCGGGTCCCGGTGCTCCTCCACACCCCGCTGATGAGCGGGTCGAACTTCATTCACGGAATCGTGCTGGTCGGAGGGATTGTTGCCCTCGGCTTTGCCAACAATACGCCCGAGATCATCATCGGGTTCATCGCGACCGTGATGGGTGCGATGAACGTCACGGGCGGCTACGTCGTGACCGAGCGGATTCTCTCGATGTTTGACCGCTCGAAACAGAGGAAGCCGGCCTCGGAGACCAAGCCGGGAGGCGGCGCATGACCGCGTGGTGGGTCGGCGACCTGATCGACTCGGTCTACGTCGTCGCGGTCCTCGTCTTCATCTTGGGCCTCAAGGCGCTAAGCTCGCCCGAGACGGCCCGCCGCGGGATCGTCTACGCCGGGCTCGCGATGTTGATCGCGGTCACCGTGACGTTCCTCACCCCGGGTCTCTCGAACTTTCTCTGGATCTTCCTCGGCGTCGCGATCGGCGGGTTCGGCGGATTCTATTGGGCTCGGGTCGTCAAGATGACGGCGATGCCGCAGATGGTCGCGATGTTCAACGGAATGGGAGGCGGTGCGGCGGCGGCGATCGCCGCGGTCGAGCTGCTCACCAATCTCGGGGACAAGGTGACGAGCAGCCTGTCGGTGGCGGGCGCGATCATCGGTGCGATCTCGATCTCGGGCAGCATGATCGCCTTCCTGAAGCTCCAGGAATGGATGCCGTCGAAGGCGATCGTCCTCCCCGCCCGGCAGTACGTGAACACCGGGATCCTGGTCGTGGCGGTCGCGTGCGGCTTCCTCACGCTCTGGACGTCGAGCATCGTCTGGCTAACTCCGTTCTACGTCCTGCTCTGTCTCTACGGGATCTTGCTCACGATCCCCATCGGCGGAGCCGACATGCCGGTCGTCATCAGCCTGTTCAACGCGTTGACGGGGATCGCGGTCGGGCTCGACGGGTTTGCCCTCGTGAACGGTCCTCTCGGAGACGCGGGCTACGCGATGGTGATCGCGGGAGTCCTCGTCGGTGCCTCGGGTTCGCTCCTTACCTTCCTGATGGCGAAGGCGATGAACCGGTCGGTCTCGAACGTCTTCTTCGCCGCCTTCGGCGCGGTCGAGGAGACCGGCGTCACCATGAAGGGGTCGCTCAAGCCGATCGAGGCGTCCGACGCCGCGGTGATGATGGAGTACGCGAACCAGGTGATCATCGCACCGGGGTACGGGATGGCGGTCGCTCAGGCGCAGGGGAAGGTCAAGGAGCTCGCCGACCTCCTCGAGGCACGTGGCGTGCCGGTGAAGTTCGCGATCCACCCGGTCGCGGGCCGCATGCCGGGCCACATGAACGTCCTGCTCGCGGAAGCGGGGATCTCGTACGACAAGCTCTTCGACCGGGACGAGATCAACGCCGAGTTCCCGAACACGGACGTCGTCCTCGTGATCGGCGCGAACGACGTCGTGAACCCGGCAGCGCACCGGGAGGGAAGCCCGCTCTACGGGATGCCGATCCTGGACGTCGAGAACGCGAAGAACGTCATCGTCATCAAGCGCGGCAAGGGAAAGGGGTTCGCCGGCATCGAGAACGACCTCTTCTACCGCGACAACTGCCACATGCTCTACGGGGACGCTCAGACGGCCGTGGGAAAGCTCGTGAGCGCCCTCAAGAAGTAGTGGCCGAGGGCGACGAACTCGCTCCCGGAGCCTCCGCCGCCGCTCAGCCCCGCGTCCGCCGGGCGGCGCTCTCCTCTCGCCAGAGGTCGGCCAAGAGTCCGAGGAGGAGGACGGTCAGGAGCACGTCCATCGCCTCCGCGGGCCAGAGGATACCCTGGTTCGAAGCAAGGTCGATGAGCCCGAGGTTGAAGTTCACCGCTCCGACCGTCGCCACTCCCCAGAGCCACCACCGAGCCCGGGCCCCGGCGAGCGCACACGGAAGCAGCCAGATCAGGAAGTTGTAGGAAAGAAAGGGCGTCACGAGCGCCACTCCCACGATCGTGATCGCCACCGCACGGACGGGGGACCGAACGAGGAGGAACACCGCCAGGACGAGCGCGACCGTGAGCGCTGCCTCGACCAGCTCGACACCGAGCGTAGAAGGGAGCGCATTGTGGAACAGAAGGACACCGAAGACGTTCAGGGAATAGGCGCGCCGCCCGAGCTCTCCCACGTAGACGCTGTTGAAGAACCCAAACCCCCAGACGGCGAACGAGAGGAGCGTCGCCGCGCCGAAGACGCCGAGCGCGACGGCCCCTCCCCAGAACCGAAGACGAGTCCGAGAACCGTTCATCGCGACGACGGGAAAGAGGCTCGGGAACCGTGCGGTCGAGAGGAACCCTCCGACCGCTGCGGCGAGAAGCTCCCGTCGTTCGGCGAGGACGAGCGCGAGGAGGAGCGTCATCGGGACGATGGCGTTCGTCGCGCCTCCGAACTCGCTTGTCGCCAGCGGCACGAACAGGATCGAGGTCGCGACGTAGAGGGTGACGTACTGCCGGTCCGCGCCGCCGGCGCGCCACGTCAGCGGAAGGACGCTCAACACGACCAGACCCCAGACGAGACAGATCCCCCAGAGTCCCCCGAGCGAACCGAGAGCGTCGAGGAGGACCGCCGCGATCCCGTAGGGCACGTCGAGCGTTCCGCCGCAGTAGGGGACGCTCGAGAACGGATTCCCTCCAGCCCAGAACGCCTTCCCCGAGTCCATCACACCGAGCGCATCGCTCAGGATGCCGGGCTGGCATCCGTACTGGCCGCTCAGAATCCCGTACACCGAGAACCCGCCGAACCAGACCGCTGCCAGGACCGCGAGGGGTCTCCAGTCGAGCCATCGCAGGTCGGGGCGACCCGAGAGCCGACGCAGGACTCGGAGGACCCACGAACGAAGATTCGTTCCGTAGGACGTGCGGCAGAGGAGGACGGCGAGGTTGACGAGGGTAAGGAAGCCGAAGACTCCCCAGGTGTCCCAGTTGCTGAGGACGGCGAAGAGGTCGACCGTCATCCGGCGGAGGGGTGCTCCCGGACCCTCGACCGAAGGCGAGTCTCCTCATCTCGTACGATCCGGACGAGGAGGAGGAGCAGGATCGCAAGGAGGACGATGCCGGCGAGTTCGTACGGCCACCAGACGCCCTGGTCGAGGGCAAGGTACCAGTAGAGCACGTTCTCGTTGACGGCCGCGACCGTGGCGAAGGCGAGGAGCCACCAGTTCACGGACGGTCCGAGGAGGACGAGCGGGACCAGCCAGGCTAGGAAGTGGTAGTTGAGGTACTGCGAGAAGATCATCACGCCGATGAGCGGCACAGCACAGGCGGCGGCGGGGGAGTAGCCACGCAGCTGCACGAAGAGCACGAGGAGAAGGAGCCCGGCTCCCTGGACCGCCGCGGCCGCGAGCGATGGCTGGAACCACCCTTCGTGGATGAGGAGCGCAAAGAGGTTCAGCGACTCACTATTGGCGCGGGCGAACTGCCCGAGATAGACCACCTGGATCGCGCCCCATCCCCAGAGCCACCAGCTCAGGGCAGCGGCAGACAGGAACACCACGATCACGAGGGCGAGCTCGCGCCACCGCCGTCGACCGAGGGAGGCGGACGAGCCGAGCAGCGGGAAGACCGCGGGGAACCGGGCAGTGCTGAGGAACGCCGCGACACCTCGCGCGATCCCTCCGCGCCCTCCGGCCAGCGTGAGCCCGTAGAGCATCGTGAGGACGGAAACGGCCACAATGATGTTCTCGACACCGAGGTTGGTCGCGATGTTCGGGAGGTACAGGACGGACGTCGCCACGAGGACGGTCACGTACCGCCTGTCGTCCCCCCCGATGCTCCAGACCAGTGGGATCACCGCGAGGGCAAACAGCTGCCAAACGAGCCAGATTCCGAGAATGCTTCCGCCGAGCGCGCCTAGGGCGTCGAGAGCGACTTCGGCGAGGCCGTACGGGATCGACGTCGCGTACGAGTGGCCGCAGAAGGCGACGGAAAAGGGATCCTGCCCGTGCAGAGCAGCAAGCCCGGAAGCGAGGATGGCGTAGGAGTCGTCCGAGCAGTGCGCCGAGGATACGTTCCAGACGATGTTCGCGACCGAGACGGCCGCGACCGGTAGGAGGACGTGCCAGAGACGGAGCCACTTCCAATCGGACCGGCCGGTCGTCCACTGACGCAGCCGGTCGACCCCCCTCCGGACCGAGGGCAGGGCGGGGGACCGATAGGCAAGAACGACGAAGCTCAGAGCGAAGCTCGAGACGAAGACGAGGGTCGACCCCGCGAGGCCTATCGCCGACATCGCCGGACCGGTCGCGGAGACCTCCGCCGTTCCGTCTCACACCCCTCTCGGATAAACTCTCCTTGGCAGTGCACCGCGGCGGCCCACGGGGGGCGGTGAGGGTCGTTCCTCGCGGCCGAGCAATGGTCGCGTCGACCGAGGGCTCTTATCCCCCAGCCCTCCTCGCCCGCGCGAGGCGTCCCGTCGGATGGCGGAACAGACCGACGCCGGGGGGCGCTCGACCCCGGTTTCCAATACGCGGGCGCGTCGGCTCGCGCTCTACGGGACCGCGTGGGTGGCCGGGGCCGTCCCTCTGTTCGCGGTGATCACCGCGCTCTGGCTCGCGTTCCCCACGTTCGGTTCCACCGGCACGATTACGATCGGCGCGTTCGCGCTCGCCTACCCCGTGGTCGTCCGTCGCCTCGGGGTTCCTCGCCGCGCCTCCTTCGTCCGGTTTCTCCTCCTCACGGGAATCGTGTTCGCGGTGGTCTCGGTGTTCACCGGTTGGGGGAACGGGCTCACGGACGAACCGTTCACGACCCCTCGCTTTGTCACGCTCCTCTGGTCGCATCAGGACCCGTACGTGGTGCCGCTCGTCTTCAACTACGTCCAGTACGGTCAGACGATCCACTCGTACTCGATCTACCCGTACCTCCCGCTTCTGATGTTCTTCCAGGTCCCGGGGCTCTCGTACAAGTGGGTCACTCTCGGTTGCTGGGTGGGAATGGTCCTCCTGGTCCGGAACCGGTTCGACGCCGGCGTGTACCTGGCACAACCGTACGTCGTCGTCATGGCCGCGAGCGGCTACAACGACTTTCCGGTACTGCTCCTCCTCACGCTCGCGTTCGTGGGGTTCGAAGGGGTTCGTCTACGGTGGGCCCAGATCTTGGCACTCGGAATGAAGCAGTTCGCGAACGTGATCGTCCTGGGATATTACGCGCTTCGACGGGATTGGAAGAACTTCCTCGTGACGGCGGGCGTTAGCGCCGCGTACATCCTTCCCTTCGTCATCTGGAGCGGACCGACGGTCCTCTGCCCCACGGTGTTCGCCGACCGTCTCTCCTCATGCCCGAACGGTGGCACCGCCCAGTATCTCCTCAATTACGCGGTCTGGCCGGTATGGGTCCTCGCCGTCTTCTACCCGGTCTTCGTCCGCCAGACTCGCGCGTCGGCCGCCACCGGGTGGCTTTCCCGTCGGCTGGCAGGACGCCGACCCACGGTGGACGACCTTCTCCGTGTGCCCTCGTTCGCCATCGTGGGGGCCGCAGGCGCCCTCGCCGGAGTCACGGTCGTTCTCGCGAGCGGGCTCTTTCTCGGAGACTCCCTTTCGGCTCTGGCGCTCTCCGCGTTGCTCGCGACGGTCGCCCTCGACCTCTGGGTCGGAGGGATGGACGCGACGGGAATCCGCCCGGGCCGGCTTTTCGGTCGACCGGTCTCGGAGCCACGATTTCGCCTTCTCGTCGCGGCGGTGAGCTACCTGCTTCTGGCCACCTTCGTCCTCGGAGGAGCCGCGCTCCGACTGCCCGTGGTCGACGGAGCGATCGTCGGTGCCTCGCTAGGGGCCCTGTGGGAAAGTGTCGCCTGGTTCGCTTCCACCCCCGCGCGATGAGGCCGTGCTCGCTCTCGAAGAAGCGAGCTCGGCGCGCCAAAGTTCGACCAACAGACAGAGCAGGAGCACGGTGAGAGTGACGTCGAGCGCCA
>DASPTO010000159.1:0-2287 GCA_035623375.1 Thermoplasmata archaeon | reverse complement strand
CCCCCGAGTTCGTGAGGAGCATCAGGCGCGGGCCCTCGAGGTTGAGCCCGGAGGAGAAGATCTTCGCGATCCGGAACAGCTCGCCCAGGGTGTCCGCCCGCTGGACCCCGGCCTGGTTGAAGAGGGCGTCGTAGAGCTGGTCCCGGCCCGACTGGGCGAGGGAGCCGGTGTGGCTCTTCGCCGCCCGCTCCCCGGCGGGTGTCCGTCCGCCCTTGATCACGAGGACCGGCTTTCGCTCGGTCACTTCCCGGGCGGTCTCGAGGAACTTGCGTCCATCCACGAGGCTCTCGAGGTAGAGGAGAATCACCTTGGTCGCCTCGTCACGACCGAGCGAGTGGAGGAGGTCGTTCTCGTCAATCCCCGCCCGGTTGCCGACCGAGACGAATCGGGAGAAGCCGATGCGCTCCGTGATCCCGTACGCGAGGATCCCGGCGCAGAGCGCACCGCTCTGCGAGACGAACGCGATGTTCCCGCGCGGCGGGAGATTGGCGCTGAACGTCGAGTTCAGGCTCACCTCGGGGTCCGTGTTGATGACGCCGAAGCAGTTCGGTCCGATGATCGACATCTTGTACTTCGCGGCACGACGGACCACATCCTCCTCGAGCGCCGCCCCCGCCTCACTGAGCTCGCGGAATCCGGCGGTGATGATGATCGCCCCGCGCGAGCCCGCCTTTCCGAGCTGGTCGATGACGTCCCCCACCGTCGGGGCCGGGACGATGACCACGCCGAGGTCCGGGGCTTCGGGTAGCTCCTCGATGCTCGGGTAGCAGCGAACCCCCGAGACGCTCTTGGACGACGGATTCACCGGGTAGACGACGCCCTTGAAACCGGCTTCCAGGATGTTGCGGAAGAGATACGTCCCGACCTTCCCGACCTTGTTCGACGCGCCGATGACGGCGACCGAGGAAGGGTTGAAGATCTCGTCGAGCTCGGCCGACCGGCCAATCGTCATGTTCACTCCCCAAGTCCGGAGCCGCCGACGGCAGCCCGTTATATATCCACGCCCCCGTGAGACGCCGCATGACCGCCGAAGACACGCCGGATCGCCCTCCCACCTCGTCCGCGCCGGCGCCCTCCGCGGGCGCGCGGCCGGCCGCCCGGGGCCTCCTTTCTCGGATGGACAAGGGAGGCATCCAGCATGTCGTCGCGGTGGGGAGCGGCAAGGGAGGGGTCGGGAAGTCCGCGGTCACAGCGCTCATCGCGTCCGAGCTCGCCCGTCGCGGACAGCGCGTCGGGATCCTGGATGCCGACATCACGGGGCCCTCAATCCCGAAGCTGCTCGGCCTTTCGGGTCCGCTCGTCGACCGCGGCGAAGGGATCGAGCCCGCCGGCACGCCCTCCGGAATCTCGGTCGTCTCCTCCCAGTTCATGGTCGAGGACGAGCAGACCCCCGTCATCTGGCGGGGCCCGCTCGTCACGCGTCTCATCACGCAGTTCTTCGGAAGCGTCCACTGGGGCGACCTCGACTACCTGCTCATCGACATGCCGCCCGGGACGAGCGACGTCCCGCTCACCGTGTTCCAGACGATCCCGATCGATGGGATGGTGTTCGTGCTGACGCCGCAGGACCTCGCCGCGCTCATCGTGAAGAAGGCGATGAACATGGCTCGCGACCTCCACGTCCCACTGCTCGGGGTAGTCGAGAACATGGCCTGGTTCTCCTGCCCCCACTGCCACGAGCGGACCGACCTCTTCGGCCCGAGCCGCGTCGCGCATGTCGCCGAGGAGTACGGGATCCCGCTGCTCGGAAGCCTTCCCGTGCTGCCGCCCGTGTCGGAGCTCTCCGACTCCGGTCGGCTCGGGGAGGTCCGGTCGCCCGAGGTGACCGCGCTGGTCGAGTCGTTCTCCCGGGCCGTCGACGACGCTACGAAGAACCGGGTGACGATGCTCTAGCGGCTCGCAACTCGGAGAACCGGACGACCTCACTCGGGACCCCGCGCCGGGCGAGCGCGTCGCGGAGACCCTCGAGGTGAGCGTCCCCCAGGACGGCCGCCACCCGGGCGTACCCTTGCTGCCGTAGCATCGCGAGGCGGTCCGCCATGTGCTCGTTCCGGTCGTCCAGGAGCACGCGGGCGGTGGTGGGGCTCACCCGCCGAAGCTCCTCGGTGAACTCGCTCGGGGACTCGGCGTACCGGTCCATCTCGCGGTGGACGACGCGGGTCGGGAGGAACAGCCCCACGACCGCGCTCGTAAGCAGGGTGACGCGCTCCTTGAACGACATCGACCGGACGAGGTTCGCGAGCGTCACGCGGAGCGGGTCGTCGATGAGGAAGACGGGGAGGCGACG
>DASPTO010000158.1:0-3192 GCA_035623375.1 Thermoplasmata archaeon | reverse complement strand
GAGCTCGACCGACGCCTCGATTCCGTGCGCTCGGGTCGACGAAGACTCCACCGACGAGCCAGACGTCGGAGAGGCGGACCGCGGCCCGTACCGCACCGAGAAGGATCCCTCGCTCGAACGCTCCCCAGACCCAGTCCTCCTCGGGGTCGAGCGTTGGGTATTCGGCGACGACGGGGTCGGACTGCCGTCGCGAGAACTCCGTGAGGGTCGAATGGTCCGGCCGTTCCAGACGTCGGACCTCGACCGAGGGCGCCGCGGCGGGGTTCCCCGGCGGCTCCTCGGAAGGGTCCTTCGCGAGGAGGAGGAGCGAGTACGGACGGGCCGGTCCGCGCAAGGTAACGACGCGGTCCTGGAACGCTTCGGGCACGATCGCGACGAGGGGTCTTGCAGGGAGAGCCTCCGCCAGGATCCGGGCCCGGGGGTCGGCCCCGACCCAGTGGACGACCGTGCGGGTCGGGTGACCAAGCCAGATGAGTAGGTAGCCGACCGTCTGGTCTCCGTCAATCGCGGAGACGAACCGAACCCGGTTCGGTGCGTGATCGAGGTCCCATCGACCATAGGCGTGGACGAACGGGTCTTGGGCAGCCACCCGTTCGAGCCAGGTCCGGTCGATCGTTGGCCGAAGCTCCATCGAGGGGCCTCCCGACCGGCAATCGTTGGGCGTAGTTAGCGGTGCGGTCGTGCTCCTCGGCCCGCGAACTGTAAATCCCCGCCCCGGGTCCCGACGGTCCGTGCGAACGCATCGTCCGACCGCGGAATTCCCCGGCCATCTCGAGGCGCTCTATGCACGCTTTCCGTTCGAACGGTCGCTCGCGGACGACCCGATCTCCGAGGTCCGCCCGCTCGTCCACGACCTTCGAAGCGCGGAGGTAGCAGGGGTCTTCGCGACGACGCTGGCGGTGGGAAACACGAAGGCGATCCGGGGGTCCGTGCGTCGCCTCGCGGAGCTTGCGGACGGAGACATCGGGTGGTGGGTCACCCCCGGCCATGCGCGGGAGCGGTCCCGACGCCTACGGGCGTTCCGTCACCGGTGGATCCGGGGAGACCAGCTCGACTACCTCGCACGCGTGCTCGAAGAGTACTATCGCGACCACTCCTCACTCGAGTCAGTCTTCGTTCGGGGTCTCGACGAGGGAGGGTTCGCGGGCGGCCTCGATGCCCTCGCCCGCACCCTGCGGGGGGAGAGGTCGTCGAAGCGGGTGGGCGCGCCTCCCCGGGGATATCGAACTCTTTTCCCGTCTCCCTACGACGCGCACGGCAGTCCGTGCAAGCGCCTCACTCTGTTCGTCCGTTGGATGGTGCGGGACCGGTTCCCCGACCTCGGCGTCTGGCGCCGTGTCCCGACGGGGGAGCTCAAGATTCCGCTCGACCAGCACGTCCATTGGATCGCGTACCACCTCGGGCTGACAGCACGACGCACCCCGAGCTGGTCGACCGTGGAGGAGGTCAGCGAGACGCTGCGCCGGATCGACCCAATGGACCCGACGCGCTACGACTTCGTGCTGTGTCATACGGGGATTTCGGGGGATTGCCCGAAGGAACGAGACATCGCGGTCTGTGGTCCTTGCTCCGTGCGCCCGGATTGCCGGCTGTGGCGCGGCCGGCCGGTGACTGCATGAACGACCCGACGGGGTGGGACTCTGTCGATGCGGGCCTGATCGCCCGGTTCCGCGCCGCCGAGGGGAAAATCGCATGGAAAGAGGCGCCACGAAGGGTGAAGCGCCCCGGGAAGGGCCGGGTGCGGGTCGCTCACCTCCACGACGAAGAGGCCCGGGTCGAGGTGAAGGGAGAAGGAAAGAAGGTCCGTGTCGCGGTCGACTCTGGCCCTCTCGGAGCCCTCGTCCTCCTGCTCGAGATCGACCGTCGCGGTCCGAGGTTCCTCCTCGGGGCGGCCGAGGCAGGAAACGAGCCCGGATTCCCCTCGGGAGCGATCGTCGCCGCCTGGGGTGGTGAGAGCGTGCCACGCGATTCTGTTCCGACGCTCTTCGACCTCGTCGAACTTGCCCGGTACTCTCTCGCCTAGTGGCAAATGCTTATATTTCCTAATTATTCCGGGTCCGAATAATTAGGAGACCTCATGGTCGCTTCGAGCGCGCTCGCGTCTACCGAGACCCGGCCCGAGAATGCCGAGATGCTGGTCACCTCGGTGCACGAGGTCCTGCGGTCCGTCCTGCGCCGCGTCCACCCCACCCTCGATGCGGAAGGGATCTCGATGGGCCAATTCTGGGCGCTCCATCTCGTCTCGAGCCTCGGGTCGACCTCCGTGAGCGCCGTGGCTCGGCACCTTTCCCTCTCCGCCCCGACCGTCTGCGCCAACATCGACCAGCTCGAGGCCGCTCGGCTCGTCGCCCGGCACCGCTCGCAGCGCGACCGACGCGCGGTCGAGCTCACGTTGACCCCGAAGGGCCGCCGGGTCGAGGCGCGAGTCTGGGCTCGCATCGGCGAAGTGATGACGGAGGCCATCGCGGAGGCGGGTCTCCCTCCCAATGACATCGCCACCACGGTGCGGGTCTTCCGCGAATTGGACCGGCAACTGCAGACGGGCGAGACCCCGGGAGGGGCGGTACCATGAACGGTTCCGCGCTCGACCGGACGGCTGCCGGGACGCCCTACGACCCCCGGGCCGCCCGCGGAGTTCTGATCGTTCTCGCCGTGATGGCGATGATGGTCACCTACGTCGAGACGATGGTCCTGCCGGCGTTCGAGAACTTCGTCACGTTCTTCAACAACGCCCCGGCGACGACGGTCGTCTGGATCCTTTCGGCGTACCTGCTCATCGGGACCGTCGCGACCCCGATCTTCGGGAAGCTGGGGGACAAGTACGGCAAGAAGCGGATGCTTCTGTTCGTGATGGTCCTCTACGCGGCCGCCGTCAGCGTTGCCGGGTTCACGCCCAACATCGGGGACGCGTTCGGAGTTTCCCGAGCGAACCAGATCTACCTCCTGATCGCCGCCCGAGCCTTCCAGGGACTCGGCATGGGCATGTTCCCGCTCGCCTTCGCGATCCTGCCCGAGGTCTTCCCCGCGGTCCGCGTCGGCCAGGCCCAGGGGATCGTCTCCGGGATGTTCGCCGCCGGGGCCGCGGCCGGGCTGGTCGGGGGAGGGTACATCGCCTACACCTTCGGCTGGCAGCTCACCTACCACACCGTCACGCCGATCGCGGTCCTCCTCCTCGTCCTCGCCTACCTGCTG
>DASPTO010000157.1:0-8192 GCA_035623375.1 Thermoplasmata archaeon | reverse complement strand
CCGAAGGCGCGGTGCCGGACCCGGAGCGGGGCCGTCGCATCCTGGCGCGGAACGCCCGTGCTCTCCTAGGCCCGACGCGACCCGGCCGAGGCGTTCGGATCATGGTGACGATGCCGGCCGAGGCGGCAACGGACTACCGTCTGGTCCGGGAACTGATGGAGGGAGGAATGGATTGCGCCCGGATCAACTGCGCGCACGAGACGCCTGCGCAGTGGGCTCGCATGATCGCTCACATCCACCGGGCCGAGCGCGCGGTCGGCCGCCGCTGCCGGATCGAGATGGACCTCGCGGGACCCAAGATCCGCACCGGAACGATACGTCCGGGACCCGCCGTGATGAAGGTCCGGCCCAAGCGCGACGCGCTGGGTCAAGTGACCGCCCCGGGGTCCGTCTGGATTGCCCCATCCTCCGACTCTTCGCGCGAAGCGCTCGAGGGAACTCCGATCGTCGTGCCGAGGGCATGGCTCCTTCGCCGCCATCTTCGGGAAACCCTCATCCTCCGAGATGCGCGGGGCGCTCGTCGCACCCTGCGGCTCGTCGAGCGCGTAGGGACCCGTTTTCGGGCCGAATCGACCAAGACGTGCTACCTTGCGCCCGGGACGAGGCTCATCGCGACCTTCGAGAACGGCCAGGATGACGAGACCACGGTCGGGTCGATGCCCCGGGTGGAGCAGCGGATCCGACTGCGGATGGGGGACCAGATCGTCGTCACCGCGCGCCCTGACCCGGGCGAGGACGCCCGGGTCGACGAGGACGGCCGAGTCCGCAGACCAGCCCACGTCGCCTGCACCGCCCCCGACACGTTGAAGTTCATCCGCCGGGACGAACCGATCTGGTTCGATGATGGACGGATCGGAGGCATCGTCCGCGCCGCGAGCCCCGACCGCCTCTTGGTGGAGGTCACGCACGCTCCCGCCATCGGAGCCTGGCTGGGGTCCGACAAGGGGATCAACTTTCCGGACACGAAGGTCGACCTACCACCGGTCGGCCCGAAGGACCTGAACGACCTCCGGTTCATCGTGCGGCACGCCGACCTGGTCGGATACTCCTTCGTCCATCGGGACAAGGACATCCGGCTGCTACGTCAGGAGCTCGCCCGTCTCGGTCGCCCCCGCATGGGGATCGTCCTCAAGATCGAGACGCGGACGGCGTTTGAGGAACTGCCGGGGATCCTCCTCGCGGGGCTCCGCCAGCCGCCCGTCGGGGTCATGATCGCCCGGGGAGACCTCGCCGTCGAGGTCGGCTACGAACGGCTCGCCGAGGTCCAGGAGGAGATTCTCTGGCTCTGCGAAGCCGCCCACATCCCCGCCATCTGGGCGACCCAGGTCCTCGAGGGGCTCACGAAGACGGGCCTCCCGACCCGGGCGGAGGTGACGGATGCTGCGATGGGCGTCCGCGCGGAGTGCGTCATGCTCAACAAGGGGCCGCACGTCGTGGTCGCGGTCCGAGCCCTGGACAGCATCCTCCGTCGGATGCAGTCCCACCAGGCGAAAAAGACGGCCATGCTGCGCCACCTCAACGTGGTCGAGCGGTTCTTCGAAGAGCGCCGGTCGTCCCGTGTCCGCTAACGGGACGCGGTCCCCCGGTGGCTCCGTGGAGACCTGCCGGAAGGTGCCTCCGCAACTTGCGCTTTATAAGACCGCGCAGGCCTCACTTGAGGTGCGCGAATGGTCGACGCTGGCGTCGTCTGCCCGAACTGTGGAGCGACCGTCCCGCCCGAGACGGTGCTCTGCCCTCAGTGCAACACTGTCCTCGACGAGCTCGAGCCGGTACCGACACCGGCTCCCGCTCCGCCTCTTGCTCCCGAGGAACCGGTAGACTCCGGGGAGCCCTCTCCTCGGCGTACCCCCCCGCCGCGCCACTCTCGCGCACCGCCCACCGGGAAACCAAGCCCGTTCGCCTCCGAACTCGGTCGTCGCCTCGCGCGACTGAGCCAGTGGTCGGAGGGGGTCCGAGCGCTCGGGGTCGAGTTGCCGAATCTCCCCGAGTGGGCCCAGGAGATCGCTCGGGAGACCTCGAACCCCGAGCCGTGGGCCGAGGTCGTCCGAGGAATCGAACGGATCGCTCAGAAGCGAATCGTCGCGGCGTTCGAGGAGTGGGAGAAACGTACCAAGGTTCGGCTCACGCGCCTCGAGGCGTATTCCGTCGACAGTCGGCTCGAGCGGGACCAGATCGAGGACGCGCTCCTCTCCGCCCGCTCCGGGGACATCGCCCCAGCGCTCTCTGCGTTCCAGCAGGTCGACCGGGTCGTCTCCTTGAAGGAGCGTCACCTCGACCAGGCTCGCGAGGAGCTCGAACGTGTCGTGGCTCTCCTCAAGGACATGCAGGCGCTCGGGATCGACCCGCCTCAGGACGCGACCGAGGTCGCGGACGACCTCGAGAGCGAGCTTCGGGCCGGGAAGCTCGCGCCGTTGAAGCAGCAGATCCGCGCGATCCGCCTCCAGGCCGTGACGCGACTCAAGGCAGGACTTCCCCAGTACATCTCGGAGTACGGGGACTACCTCCTGAGCGAGCGGACGCATGGGATCGCGACCGAGCTCGAGGCGATCGACCTCGCGCGCGGCGCGCGCGAGTTCTTCCGGGGCCGCCCCGAGGACGGGGTCCGACGGTTGCGAGCGCTCCAGCAGCGCCATGGAATGCTTCCGAACCGACCCGCGCGGTCGGCGACCCGCTCGGCCGCCGCGCGAGACTGACCCACGGGACGAACGGGCGGCCTCTCTAGGTCACACGACGCGCTCGAAGAGACGGACGTCCTCTCCCCACTCGTGGTGGTGGAGGACCCCGACCGCCGCGAAGCCAAGCCGAGGGAAGAGCGCGCTCGGGCCGGGAAGAGCGACGAGAGTGTCGACCCAGACGGAGGCGGTCTTCGCCTTCTTCGCCCACTCCACCGCGGCCCCGACAAGCGCGCTCCCGACCCCCGTGCGACGGACATCGGGGTCGACCGCGAAATGCACGAGGTGACAGCTTCCGTGGAGGAGTTCGCATCCGATCACCCCGACCAAGTGACCGTCCTTGCGGGCTGCGAAGTAGATGACCCCGCCCATCCAGCTCGTGAACTCGAGCGCGGTCGGCTGCCACGATTTCACGAGCTCGACCGGAACTCCCGAGGGAGACGGGTCCCAGACCCTCTTGAAGAGGGAACAGATCGCCGCCACATCCTGGTGCGTGACCCGTTCCACCGAAAGATTGCCCGACGGTTTCTCGGTCGGAGCTCCCGAGCGCTCGGCGCTCCGGTCCGTTCCCTGCGCTTGTGCCACGCTTCGTTCTCCGTCGGGAACTACTGGAACCAGTGAGACCAACGGTCGCACTTGAACATTACCCACCGACCCGCTCGGCGTCGGCGACGGAAGCGGGGAGCCGTCACGGAGTGTGACGGGAGGGTGTCCGCGGGAACGGGGTCGTGTCGCGGATATGCTCTCGACGCAGGACCCACCGGAGCACGCGCTCGACGCCGAGGCCGAAGCCGGCGTGCGGGATGTTCCCGTGGCGTCGGAGGTCGAGATACCACTCGTACTCCTCGACCTTCGCCCCGATCTGGACGATCCGTTCCTTCAGTCGCGCGATGTCGGTCTCGCGGCACGAGGCCCCGACGATCTCGCCGTACCCTTCGGGACCCAGGAGGTCGCTCGCCTCGACGGTACGCGGGTCGTCCCGCGACTGGAGCATGTAGAACGCCTTCAGCTCGCGAGGGTAGTGCGTGACGAAGAGCGGGTTCTTGCTTTCGAGGGTGAGCGCGCGCTCCTCGGCGGTGCCGAGGTCACTCCCGAAGTGGACGGGGAATCCGAGCTTCGCGAGCCGGTCGATCGCCTCGGAGTAGCGGATCCGCTCGAAGGGGGCACGGATCGCGAGCAGCTCCTCCGGCGGACGGCCAAGCGACTTGAGTTCCTTTCCCCGTCGCTCGGCGACGGCGTGCAGCACGTCGACCATCATCCGCTCGATGAACTCGAGGAGGACCGCGAAGTCGCACCAAGCGAGTTCGACCTCGAGGTTCAGGAACTCGGTGAGGTGCCGGGGGGTTCTCGATTTCTCGGCGCGGAACGATGGGGTGAGCGCATAGACCCTCTCGTGGGGAAAGAGGAGTGCCTCCAGGTACAGCTGCGCCGTCTGCGAGAGATAGCCGGGCCGTCCGAAGTAATCGAACTGGAACGCTTCGGCTCCGCCCTCCGCTGCGTTCCCGGTGAGGACAGGCGGGGTCATCTCGACGACCTCCTCCCGGTCGAAGAACTCGCGGAAGGCGCGCAGGAGCTCCGCCTTCACGCGGAAGATCGCGACGCTCTCCTGGGAACGGATCGCGAGGTGACGCCGGTCGAGGAGGAACTCCTCGGTCTGGTCGGTGAAGATCGGGAACGGCTCCCCCGCGTCGATCACATCGATCCGGCTCGCCCGGACCTCTCGGCCGTCGAGCGCACGGCGGTCCTCGGCGACGACGCCCTCCACAGCGACCGAGCCCTCAATCTGGACGTGCTCGGCCGCATCGAAGGCGGCGTCCCCGAGCGCGTCCCGGCGGCCGGTCACCTGGACGATGCCCGTCCGGTCCCTAAGGAGGAAGAACAGGATCCCTCCCGAGGAACGCGTTCGAAGGACCCATCCCCGGATCCGGACCGTCGTTCCGGGGGCGTCGGACGCGAAGGCTCGAGAGATCGGAACGAACTCGTCCCCCGTCACGAGTACTCCCTCCACTTGTGGCCGCACTTCGTGCATTCGAAGATCCGGGTCTCGGGCTCGTCCGAACCGCGCGTCTGCCGGAGGACCCAGTACGCCTCTCCGTTCCCGCACTTCGGACAGGTCTCCGCCGCCTTGGGGAGCGGCACGTGCTTCGTCTCGACGACCCCGACCGTTCGCTGTTCGCGGGCGGCGGTGTGACGGACCTCAACGCCCTTTCCGAGCGGGACCTCCGTGCCGCACGCCGTGCAGCGCCAGACGCCGGCAGCGCGGTCCGGTCGCATCAATCTCTTGCAGGAGGGGCAGAACATGGTCGGGAACCAGAGAAAGCCAAGGTGCGCTATTTGACGCTTCGGTGGCGGACCGTCAACCGATCACCTGGTCCGGTGTGCCCGCGCTCGACGGGGGTGCATCGGCCGGGGCGACGGAGAGCGGGATGGGAGACGGCTTCGCGTTGGGCACACGGAGCTTGCGAATGTGTTCGACCCGGCGCGCGAGGTCCTCCTTCGTCCCGATATCGTGCCGGACGTAGTAGTCGCCCTTCACGAACGCGAGCGCCGCTTCGACCCGGCTTCCGGCCTCGTGGATCGCGCTCGCCTCCCCGACGAGGGCAAGTCCCCGGGACGTTCCGAGACGAACGGACGCAGGTCCGACGGACTCGACGCTTCCGTAGACGAGATGGACACCGTCCGCTTCGATCGCCTTGTCGTCGAAGGTGACGATGCCTCCCGACCTCGGCCGGTCGCCGTAGCCCGGCGGAACGACGTACTTCACGACCGTGGCCCGAAGTCGGAACCGGATCAGGTTCGGGTCGACCCGACCGGTCGCGACTCCGAAGAGGAGCGCTTCGAAGTCACCGGGTTCGTAGAGCGTGAGGGCGTTGATCCCCTCGGGGTCCCCGAACCGGGCGTTGAACTCGAGGAGACGCGGGCCGTCCGCGGTGAGCATGAACCCGCCGTAGAGAATCCCGCGATACGAGAGGCCCTCCGCACGCATCGCGGCCGCCGACGCCTCGAGCGTCGAGACCGCCTGGTCACGTTCGCTCGCGGAGAGGAACGGAAGAAGGTGGTCCCGCTGGGAGTACGACCCCATCCCGCCGGTGTTACCGCCCTTGTCCCCCTCGAACGCTCGCTTGAAGTCCTGGACCGCCGACATCGGATAGACTCCCGAATCGGTCACGAACGCCATCAGGCTGAACTCCTCGCCCTCGAGCTTCTCCTCGAAGAGGACCCGCTGGCCTTGGACGAGGATTGACTTCGCGTAGGCCGCCCCCTCCTTGGGGTCGGTGAAATCCGAGCCTTGGACCCAGACCCCCTTCCCTGCCGTAAGGCCGCTCGGCTTCACGACGAACGGACCGGAGAACTGAGCCGCTGCCCGGTCGGCCTCCTCGATCGTCGTCGGTGCGATATACCGGGGCTGACCCGCAACCCCGTGACGAGAGAGCAGCTCCCGGCAGAACAGCTTCGACGTCTCGATCTGCGCGGCTGCTTTGTCCGGTCCGACCGTGGGGATCCCCGCGGCCCGGAGCGCGTCCGCGACCCCCGTCCCGAGGGGGGCCTCGGGGCCAATCACGGCGGCCCGTGCCCCCGCTCCCTTCGCGAACGCCACGACGCGCGAGGCGTCCGTGGGGTCGAGGCGAATCGACTGGGTTGCGAGCCGCTCGAGCCCGGGGTTCGCGTTCGAGCTCGCGACTAGGAGCTCCGAGCCGGCCCTGTGAAGGGCAATTCCAATCGCGTGCTCCCGCGCTCCGCCGCCGACGACGAGAAACCGCATGGGACCGACTCGACGAAGCCAGGACCGTTATATCCGCGTCGGCGGGGGAGCTCGGTGGTGACCGCTTCCGGTTCCGCCACGCTTAAGAAGCGGTCGCAGGTGGCCGGGCTCCCGGTGCCATCGATGGAGATCCACGTGGTCGAGAAGGAGCACGACCTCCTTCGGGTCGAATTCCCGAAGGGAGAGGAGACCCTCCTGATCCCGCTCGTCGAAGCGCTCCAGAAGGAGGAGAAGGTCGTCGAGGCCCGCTACTACCTCGGCCACCCGTTCCTCGACAAGCCGACCCTCTACGTGAAGACGAAGGGAGAGAAGCCGCAGCAGGTGCTGAAACGGGTCCTCAAGGACCTCACGGACCTTTACGGGGACCTCCTCACGGACTTCGAGAAGAAGGCGGACAAGGTCAAGGCCTAACGAGAGGACCGCGGCGATGCTGAAGGAGTGTGCGCAGCACGGGTACTTCCGGGCCGATGCCTGCCCGGTGTGCGGACAGCCCGGCCGGTTCCTGATGAACGACCGGGAGCTCGACCACCTCGGCCGGATCGTGACCGGCATCCTCCGGCACTTTCCGGACCGCTACCAGCTCCCGATCGACCCCCAGGGATGGGTCCCCCTGCCCCAGCTGGTCCGGGCGATCTCCCAGAAACATCCCGCCTACCACTGGCTCCGCCCGCAGCATATCCTCGCGATCGCGGAGACCGACGCGAAGGGGCGTTACGAGGTCCGGGACGACCGGATCCGCGCCACCTATGGCCACACGGTCGACGTCGACCTGGACCTTCCCACCGAGAACATCCCGGACCAGCTGTACTACCCGGTGACGACCGAAGAGGCAGCGATCGTCCTCGAGGTCGGTCTGAAGCCGTCCGACCGCCGGAAGGTGCACCTTTCGAAGACCGCGAACGACGCCCACTCCGCGGGTTCGGTCCGGACGCATGACCCGGTGATCCTGGAGGTCGACGCGAAGCGCGCCCGCGCCGACGGGATCGTGATCAAGAAGGCGGGAAAGACCGTCTACCTCGTGGACCAGGTGCCGCCCGACTACCTCTCTCGTTCGACGGTCCCGATCACGCTCGCACCGGCCGACGAGTCGTCCGAACGGGACGCGGACGCGTAGGTCGGGGCTCTACGCGAAGCCGTCGTTGGCAACGTTCGCGTTGTACAGGGTCGCGATGTAGACTCCCACCGTCAGGTGGCTGGACGCCGGATACGGGTTGGAGAAGACGAAGAAGTAGGTGTCCGTCACGACCGGCGAGTAGACGAGGTTCGCTTGGTACGTGGGGGACAGCGAATAGAGGGGCGATGGCGCTCCCCCTCCGACGAACGCAGCCCACTCGCTCGAGTTGTAGACCGCGACCGCGATGTTGACCCCGACCGGAGTCACGGCGGTGAAGTTCCCGGTCACGTAGTCCCCGGCGGTGATCTCGCCCGAGATCACCGTATAATTCCCCGGACCGATCTGGTACGTCCCAGCGGTCGTGAGAGGGTCGCTGCTCAGCGTGGGAGGGCCGGAGAGGACTGCAGAGCCGATCGCGTACGTGAGCCCGAGGATCACGGTTACGACCACCAGTGCGCGGAACGCTCGCGTGAGGTGGATCCAACGACGCACCTTGCGGGGGGCCTGAGCGACCTGGGCGGAGGAGAGGGGGTTCTCGGCACCACAGATCTCGCACTTCGAAGCTCCGGGAGGCACGGCGACTCCGCAGAAGGGGCAGGAACCCCACTCCGCGTCCGGCGCTGGGGTGGGTGGGGGGCTCGTC
>DASPTO010000156.1:0-3572 GCA_035623375.1 Thermoplasmata archaeon | reverse complement strand
CTTCCGGGTGAGCTGATGGTTTGTAACCAATTCAAAGCTGGAGAGGGGACGCCCGGAATGGTTCCAATCCCCGTTGGGCCGACCTAGGTCGGCACGACCCACCGCGCCGTCCGCTGGGATCGCCGTCGGTTACCGACTCGGTGCGGAAGGGGCCGCACCCGCTAGCCCCGAACTTTCGTCAAGATCTGGGCGGCTTCTGTCCTGGCCGCGAGGGCGGCGGGAGCATCCCCGTTCTTCTCGGCGGCCCCCCCGAGAAGGTGGAGGGCTCGGGCGAGCTCCAGAGCGTTCTCGGAAGATCGGAAGCCCTGGACCGAGGTCTGGAGGAGGCGTACCGCTTCGTTCGCGTTGCCGGAAGCGAGCGCTATCTTGCCCAGGACCCGGTTTCGCAGACCTTCGGCGAACGGGTTCGAGAGTCCATCCGCCAGCTGCTGGAGCTCCTGGGTAAGCTTCGCCACTTCGGCATCGTCCGGCGACCGGTCGGTGTCCAACAGGGTCTCCACGAACTGGGCCCGATACGTGGCGGAGGGGCCGGCGTTCTCGGCCACCGACCGGTCGACCGAAAGGTCGTAGGAATGGGCGAGGGCTCGCAACGCCGTGGCGGCCTCTTCGAAGCGCCCTCGCTCCCGTAGGAGATCGATCCGAGTCCGCTCGGCCAGCTCCCTCAGGTTGCGACCGAGCTCCAGCTTGGCCAAAACGTCCAGGTGCCGCTCCGCGGCATCGAGATCGTTCCGCAGGAGCGCGATCTGGGCGTACGCCGTCTCGACCCTCGGATCGGGACCGCCGGGCCCGGGAGGGACCAACGCGACGGCGCGGTCCACCGCGTGCTGCGCCCTCGACGTTTCCCCCATCCACACGAGGGGCCGGACCAGGCGCGTGAGAATCGTGCGCGCCTGCATCGCCCGATTCCCACCCCGCTCGGTCGCCTCCAACGCGCGCTCCGCCCAGCGCACCGCCCCCCGGGGGTCTCCCCGGAACCAGAGGGTCCAGAACGAAAGGTTGCTCCGTAGGGCGGTCAGTCCGTCCCAGTCTTCGGTGCCCGGCCGTGAGAAATACCGCTCCACTTCCTGGAGGTACTGGAATGCCTGTTCCTGCTCCCCGAGCGGCAGCGCGAACGCCAGATCGCCCTTGACCTCCATCTCGAGCCGCTCTTCCCCGAGCGTGTGAGCCAATTCGGTGGCCCGGGCGAGGAGGGCGGCACCGTCACGACCCGAGCCTCCCTCGAGCAGCGCGACACCCTTGAGGTCCAACAGGATGACGAGCTCGCGGCTCGGAGGAAGGGACCCGAGGAGCCGCTCGCCCTCGTCCATGAGCGTTGGGAAGAGGTCCGGACGGCCGGGGGCGGCCTCGGGCTGCAGGCGGATGAGGTCGCCCAGGTCGCGGTAGAGCCGACCCGCCCGCAAGGGCTGTGCCGTCGCGACGTACAATCGAATGGCCTCCTCCCATTCCACGACAGCGCGCGGGAGCCGACCCAGCACGAAATCGACCCGGCCGAGTCCGTCGAGGGTCTGGGCGCGGGACTTGTCGTCCGGGGCCTCCTCCAGGAGCTCGAGCACCGTCCGATAGTCTCGTTCGGCCTGCTCGAAGCCGAAGACCTTCATCCATCGTTCCGCCGAGAGCAGGGCGTACTCGCGGGCCTTGGGAATGTCGTGTCCCTCGCGATAGTGGAACGAAAGCTCTCCCGCAAACTCCTCGCGCCGCGGGCCGGCAATGCGCTCGAGCGCCTCGGCGGCTTTCCGGTGGTGGCGGGTCCGTCGGGGCGAGATCATCTCGTCGTAGAGCACCCGCTGGAGCTGCTGGTCGGTGAAGGAGTAGGACAGGAGCCGGTGCGAGCCGGTCGTCTCCTCCAGGAGGCCCGTCTCGACGAGGTGCTCGAGCTGAGCCAGAAGACGGTCTTCGTCGACCTCGGCGACTTCCCGAAGGAGGTCGAACGGGAACTCCGCGCCAAGGACCGCCGCGATTCGCAACGTCGCCTTGGTGGGTTCGTCCAGGTGATTGAACCGTTGCTTGACGACGTCCCGCACTGACTTCGGGATAGCAATCTCACCGAGTTCCTTGCGCTCCCACCGCCCCTCGGGCGTGCGGTAGATCGCTCCAACTTCGACGAGGGACCGCAACACTTCCTCGACAAAGAACGGATTTCCTCCGGTGCGGTCGTGAACGAGACGGGCAAACTCCTCGGATGTCGCTTCCGGTTCCTGGAACGTCCTTTGAATCATTTCGCCGACCGCGCCCTGGTCGAGGCGTCGAACCGGGACGACGGTCAACAAGCGGTTCTTCCGGAGGTAGCGCAGCCCCTCGGTGAGGGGGGACTCCGAATCGTCCTCCGCCTCGAGGCATGTGGCGAGCAGCAACCAGCGGTTCTCCGGGACCGTGCGGAGCACGAACTCGAGGAGGCGGATCGAAGGAGGATCCGCCCACTGAAGGTCGTCGA
This sequence comes from Thermoplasmata archaeon, assembly GCA_035623375.1. Taxonomy (GTDB): domain Archaea; phylum Thermoplasmatota; class Thermoplasmata; order Lutacidiplasmatales; family UBA184; genus Lutacidiplasma. Next base: position 1,141 of record DASPTO010000156.1, on the reverse strand, counting down.
AGAGGAGCAGCAGCGGGGCCTCGCGCGAGACGTTCACGAAGAATTGGCTGATCCCCTCGAAGAAGCGAGCGCGCGCCGCCTCGGGATTCTCGGCCGGCGCGGGGGGCATCGGTCCGACGCGTTCGGAGACCTCCGGCACGATCTTGGCCAGCTCTGGAGCTACCCCCCATGCTACTCGCTGCACCAGGGACGGCGAGCCATCGTGGACGAAGGATCGGATCATCTCGGCCCAATGCGAATACGGAGGCGCGACCTCGCCCGGGAAAGCGCGTCCCCGCAGCACCCTGAACCCCGCACGTTCCGCGCGTTGGATCGTCTCCTCGGCGAGCCGGGACTTGCCGACGCCCGATGCGCCGACCAGGACGAAGGCGCCTCCGTGCCCCTTGGCAGCGGACTCGACAGCGGCCCCCAGAAGGGCCTCCTCGGCTGGGCGGGCGACCCACGGGGTAAGGTGCGCGGGGGAACGGGTCAGCCACGGCAGTTCGATGCGGTAGAGAGGCACCGGATACGCGACGTTCTTGAGGGAGGTCTCCCCGAGCGCTACGAACGGAAGCTCAATCTTGTTGCGGACCTGCTCGTAGACCGCCCCCGAAACGCAAATGCCACCGGGCTCCGCCAGGGGTTCTACACGGGAGACCAGATTCACCCCATCTCCGTAGATGTCCCCTTCCTGGTGGACGACGTCGCCGACATGCAGGCCGATCCGAAGTTGGACCGCGCCGGCGCCCCGGTCCGCGGGTCGCTCGTGAAAGGCCTTCTGGATAGCAATGGCGCATCGCGTCGCGTCCAAGGCGTTTCCAAACTCTACCAGGAAGGCGTCCCCGATCGTCTTGACCTCGCGGCCCTTGTGGCCGTCCAAGAGAGGTCGCACGACGGTCCGATGCTGCTCGAGTGCTTCCAGGGCCCGCGCTTCATCCCGTTGCGTGAGCGCCGTATAGCCGACCAAGTCGGTCAGCATCACGGCGGACAGCCTCCGCTCCCCCTCGAGCACGGAGCGGGGTAGCGTCGAGCCCATATCTCAATTCAGGGGGTCCCACGGGGTTTCCGGGAGCGACTCTCGTCGGGCTCCGCGGCCCACGGTTTCGTCGGAACCCAGCTGCTGGCGGACCCTCCCGCGTCTCATCGACCCGGCGGCCCTCGG
>DASPTO010000155.1:0-3874 GCA_035623375.1 Thermoplasmata archaeon | reverse complement strand
CACCGACCTAAGGACGAAATTCGACGCGCTCGGCTAGCTGAGGGACGGCGGGCACTCGCCGTCCGCGCGCCTCCGTCGAGGAGGGTGTCCCTGAGACTACCCTCCGCGAGAACCGGCTCGTCCTTCGGCCAGGCGGTCCGAGAAAAACGCGAGATGGTCCGCGAATAGGCCGATGAGGTCCCCGACGGAGGTGGGACCGTGCCCCCACTTCCCGCTCGTACGAAGGAGAATCGGCTCCCCCGAGGCCGTCGCGGCCTGCAGTCGCGCGACCATCTTTCGGGAGTGAAGCGGGCTCACCCTCCGGTCGTTCTCACCCGTGGACATGAGAATCGCGGGGTACTGGGTCCCGTCCACCACGTGGTGATACGGGGAGTACGCGTAGAGCGCCCGGAACTGGTCAATCTCCTTCGTGGTCCCGAACTCGGTGATGTTGAACTGACCATTCGAATCGCACTCGGCCCGCAGCGCATCGTAGACACCGACGTTGGAGACGACCGCCCGGGCGAGGTCCGGTCGCTGGGTAAGAACCGCTCCCATGAGGAGCCCCCCATTGCTGGCACCGAAGATGCCCAGGTGGTCCTTCGAGGTGTACCCCTCCCGGCACAGGTGTTGCTCACACGCGATGAAGTCGTCGAAGACGTTCTGCTTCTTGGTCAGCATCCCGGCGCGGTGCCAATCCTCCCCGAACTCTCCACCCCCGCGCAGGTTCGCGATGGCGAGGAGCCCCCCCTTCTCGAGCCACGGCACCCACCAGACGACGTAGGCCGGCGACATCGGGATCCCGTAGCCCCCGTAGCCGGTCAAGAGGGCCGGTGTCGACGCGTTCCGTTCCTTTCCCTTAGGGACGATGATGTTGATCGGAACGCGGGTGCCGTCCTTCGACGTGGCAAACTCTCGGAGCACTTCCCACCGGGACAAGTCCACAGGAGGACGGCAGGTGAGAGCGGTCGGCTCCGGCGCGCCGGTCGGGCCGGTCACGAAGTACTGCGTCGGCGCCAGGAAGGTGTTCACCCCGAACAGCACCCTTCCTCCGGAGAGGGCGGTCATATCTCGTACCGAGGAGACCGGAGGCAGAGGAACCTCTTCCAAGGCACCGGTCCGCAGATTGACGCGGTCGAGTCGGCCCGGCCCCCCCAGCTGCTCGTGGAGATACAGCTGGTCCGGGACCGTCGTGATCTCTTCGATGATCCACTCCCGCTCGGGCACGACGAGTTCGGCGTCGGAAAGCCTCCACTCGGGGCCTTTGACCCGAAGAACTCGTCCGCGAGGCGACCCCTTCCGGCTGACGAGGTAGAGGTGGCCGTCGTGTCCGAGCTCGGCACGAACCACCTCGTCCGCGGGTTCGGCTACCCGGACCCAGGGAGACCTCCCGTTACCCACCCAATACTCGAACTGTCCTCCGTCCCCGTGGGCCACCGTGACGAGATACCGCTCGGGGTCGGGGAGGCTCGCGAGTTGCAATTCCGCGATCCGTGGGAACTCCTTTCCCAGGGCATACGTGTCCTCGGTCTCCGGCGTTCCAAGCCGGTGGAAGTACACCTGCTGGTAGAAATCGAGGTCTTCGGGCGGGCGCTCCCCGGGCTTCGGGTGGTGGATATAGAAGAACCCGCTCCCGTCGGGGTTCCACGCGACGCCGCTTCCCCCGATGCGCTGGCCGCGGTGGATCACATCCGAAAGCCGCTTCCCGGTGGTGGCGTCGAAGAGGTGGAGATCGCCTTCCTCGCTCCCGCCCTCGGAAAGACACGCCGCAAGCAGTCGGCCGTCCCACGACGGGACGAACATGTCAAAATTGACCGTGACGCCCCGCCGCGCGAGTTTGGCCGTGTCCAGGAGCACCTTTTCGTTTTCCAACTCCCGGTCGGAATCCCATGCGACCAGGCGGGGCCGGTCTCGTCGGGAGTCGAACTTCAGGGCGAACAAGCGCCCGCCGGCGGCACGGAACCCGAGATAGAAGGTGTACCCGCGCTTTGTGATCTGCTCGAAACGCCGGGCGTAGGTCTTCCGTTGCGGCAGGGAGTCGAGGAACGTGCGGGCGCGACGGCTCTGCGCCCCGGTCCACTGCCGGACCTTGGCGCTCTTCCCGTTCTCGAGCCACCGGTACTCGTCACGGACGGGGACCGAGTGGTAGACATCGACCACCGCTCGGCGCGGAGTCGAAGGGGGAGGGGCGAGTCTCCGAGCCCGGGTACGCTTGCGAACAGCCTTCTTCGGGGGCATGCGCGGGGTATCCCCCGGGGATTAAGAAAGCCGCCGGACCGGCCGCTCCAAGCCGACGGTTCACCCCAACGGGAGGCCGTCCATCGAGAGGAGACGGCCCACGGGATACTCGCCGACCCGCTGCGCGGAAAACCACGGCGAGCGCTCGTAGAAGAACTCGAGGCGGAGAGCCGGACTTCCGGCGAATTTGGGGTCGGTCCGGAGCCGGGCCTCGAACTCGGCCCGGAGGTCCGGATGCTGGTCGACCTCCTCCCGAGCCAGTTTCTCGAGCACGTAGCCCTCTCCACCCTCCTTCTGCTCGAAGATCGAGTCAAAGAGGCCCCAGCGGAGCGCGGAGTCGGGCGCTTCGGGTTCGAGCCAGTGGACCGCTACCTTGGAGAGCCGCTGGGCCAACGCAATCACGGCCGACCCGGCGGGGAAAGTGGCGGTCTCGGTCCAGCGGAGACACGTTCCGAACTGGCCAAACTCGTGCTCAACGTTGCCGCCGCGTAGGATCGGGTGTCGACCCTCGAACGGTCTCCCCGGACGCTGCATACCGGTACACCGGTAGCGTTCGACCTCTCCGGTCCAGGCCCGCGTCGTTCGGTCGACCGACACCCCTTGGAGCTCGAGGACCTCGATCACACGGGTCCACTGCGGGGGAACGATGTACCCGGCAGGGAGAGTGACCGAAGTGACCACTTGGGCTCCGGAATCCATTGACAGCGTTAGTTCGAGAGGCCGAGGGCCGTAGCGGACGGCGAGGGCGCCGGAGATGGCGCTCTGCTCCCGCACGAACTCCCTCCCTCGGAACGAGACCGAAACCGGGTCGCCGTTTCCCCCGACAATGAGGGGGAACGGCTCGTTCCGGGCCGCCTCGGCCCCCCGTCGGGAGGCGTGGTCGTCGGCGTCCCGGTTCAGCGCTTGGAGGGTCGTCGGATATCGATTCAACAGTTCGAGGAGCGCATGGAGGAGCGCGTAGTTCCCCCGGACGCGGGTCTCGTAGTCCTTGAGCATGTGCATCTCGACCAGAAGGCCCGGACGGTTCTCCAGAATCATCCGACCCGTCGAGAACCGCGGCGGATTCTCGTTGAAGGCGAGCCCCCGGGAAGGGTCGGTGTCGTCGTTCAAGAACACCGCCCGCGGGAACGCGAGGTGACCGGCCCGGTTCACCCGGCGCTCCAGTTCCGGGGTCACCGTGTCGCGAAGCCAGCGAGCGGTGGGCGGAAAGACATCGGGTCCGTCGTCGAGCGCGAACGTGACGTCGTACTCGAAGTCCGCCCCGTCGGTCACGTGGTTGTCGACGAAGAAGTCGGGCCGCCACCGCTCGAGCATCCGAAGGAAGGCCCGCGTCTCGGGGGCGTCGGCCTTCATGTAATCGCGGTTCAGGTTGAGATTCGTCGCATTGGCCCGCCATCCGGGTAACTCAGGACCGTTCTGATTGATCCGGTTGAAGGCGGACCTCCGCTCGTGGCCGTCGACGTTGTAGACGGGAATGAAGACGAAGACGACCTTCTCGAGGAGCGCGTCGCCTTCCTCGGAGAAGACGAGGTCCCTGAGCAGTGCCAAGCACGCGTCCTTGCCGTCCGGCTCGCCCGCGTGGATGCAGTTCTGGGCGAGCAGGACCACTCGGCCGGAGGCGTGAACCGCGGAGGGGTCGAAGATGCCGTCCTTCGAA
>DASPTO010000154.1:0-3141 GCA_035623375.1 Thermoplasmata archaeon | reverse complement strand
GGGCGCTGGCGGAGCGCGGCCGCGAGGAGGTCGAACATGTCGATCTCCCCGGCCGCCTTGCCGCTCACCAGGTTCTTCGCACCGAACCCGGCCTTCGTGAGCGACGGGACCCAGTTCTCGTGCGGGAGGTTGAGTTCGCGCGTGTCCTCGATCGAGACGATCTTCATCTGGGGCGGGATGAACAGGAGCGTCGCGTTGAGCGTGGTCGTCTTCCCGCTCGCCGTGCCTCCGCAGACCATCATCGATTGGCCGTTCTCGATGGCGATCCAGAGGTACGCCATCATCTCCGGGCTCATCGTCCGGAACTTGAGGAGGTCGACCGGGGTGAACGGGTTGTCCCGGAACCGACGGACCGTGAACGTGCTCCCGCGCTTCGTGACGTGCTCGCCGAGCGTGGCCTGGAGACGCGAGCCGTCCGGCACCGTCGCGTCGAGCACCGGGCTCGCGACCGAGATGTGCTTCCCCGAACGCTGAGCGATCCAGACGACGAAGTCGTTGAGCTGCTCGGCGGTATCGAACTTCATGTTCGAGCGGATCGAGCCGTACTTGCGGTGGTAGATGTAGAGCGGGATCTTCTGACCGTCGCACGAGATGTCCTCGACCTCGCTGTCGGTCATCGGGACCTCGATGAGGCCGTAGCCGATGAAGTCCCGTTCGAGGTAGTAGAGGATCCGGCCCTTCGTCACCGGGCTCGGGGCGAGCTCCCACTCCTGGAGCTGCCGGTCGACCATCAGGCGGAGCTCGCGGCGCTTCGTCTCGGGGTCGTGCTCGGGGAGCGGTTCGAACAGGTCGATGAGGACCACCCGCAGCCGTTCGAGGAGGTCCTTCTCGATGCGGGAGAGCGGCGGCTCGATCACCTCGTAGAGGTACTCGTTGCGGGTGTTGTGGAACGTGATGCGGACGTAGGAGAGACCCGGTCGGATCGGCGCGAGGTCGAGTTCCTTCATCGCCGGGTCGGAGAGCGGCGGCACCGCCGTCATCTCGCGCTCGGCGCCCTGGCCCGAGACCCCGAGCCGGGCGAGCTTCACCGGCCGCGGCTCGGCCGAGCCGTGGCGCAGCGAGGCACCGAGGCTCAGGAACGGGGAGAACCGCTTCTTCCGCTGCTGGGCGCTCGGGATCGAAACGCCTTCCTCCTCCACCGGGGTCGGCTCCGGTACCGCTTCTTCCGTTGCTTCGCCTGCCATCGACGTTCTCCTTCGGTACCCTACCTACCTCACGTGTTGAGGGGCGGCACGACGAACCGCATGATGAGCCAGCCGGTCGCGAGCATGATCGTCGCGTGCTGGAGCCCTTCCGCGATCCGTCCGTTGAACAGGACGCCCGCCATGATGCCGTCCCCGACGGCGTGAACGATGACCGCGACCATGAACGCGAGGAACAGGATCGGCACGTACTGGAACGCGAGCGTGATCGCCCCCGAGCTCGAGAGGGACGAGGACGAGATCCCCTGGCCCGCCGTGATCATCTGCGGCAGGAAGACCGCCGCCATGATGTAGATCGTGACCAGGAACACGAAGAACGAGATGTAAATCACCGTCACGTACGTCAGCATCGAGATCTGACGCGCCTGCTGCGCGAGCTGGGCCTCCCGGGTGTCGTGGGCGACCATCGTGAGGACGTCCGCGACGTTCCCGCCGGCCTCGTTCGCCCGCGTGACGATCGACACGACGCGCTGGGTGAGCGGGGTCGGGACCCGCTGCTCGAACAGGTCGAGCGCCTGGGCGACCGGGACGCCCCACTCGATCTGGCTCGCCATCTTCTTGATCTCCTCCGTGAGGAGCCCGTAGCGCCCCGTGCTCGCGACGACGATGGCGTCCGGAAGCGTCATGCCGAACCGGCCCGCCTCGGCGACGTCCCGCAGGAAGTCGGGGAGGCGCTCCTCGATCTTCGCGATCCGGCGAAGGCGCGCGGTCTCGGCGAACCCGTAGGGGGCGATCAGGCAGATCATGCCGATCACGAAGAAGTCGATCGCGGGGTTCGCTCCGGTCGGTTCGCTCGGGGCGAGGGTGATCGTGAGGGTGCCGATGTAGTTGAGCGCCGCGATGATCCAGAAGACGACGGCCACCACCCCGCCGGCGATCAGGAGGAGCATCTCGCGGGAGAGCCCCTCGGCTTGCGCCGTGGGTCGGACCATGATCGAGCGGACCTTGCGTACGGAGGCCGGCGGAAGTTCGGTCGCCATCTTACACCATCTCCTGGGCGAGGGAATACATGAAGAAAATGAACCCGAACTGGGCGAGCGGGATCATCGCCCCGACGATCCCCCAGAGCAGGTAGATCATGAACGTCCCGCCGCCGCCGATGACCGCGAAGATCGCGATGATGATCACGAGGAACAGCGGGAAGGCGACCACGACCGTGACGAACGTCTCGGCGAGGAGCCCCATCGTCTCCACGCGCTGGAGCTGCTCGAGCTTGTTCTCCCGCTCGTACTGCTCGGCCTTGAGGAGGAAGTACGGCTTCAGCTGGCCGCCGCTCGTGGCGGTCGTCACGACCCCCTGGAGGAAGTCCTGGAACCGCTTCGAGGGGGTGCGCTGCGCGCCGTTGCGGATGGCGGTCAGGATGTCGACCCCGAGCAGCTCGGTGTCGCGGGTGATCCACGCCCCCTCCTCCGCCACCTCGCCGTAAATCTTCTGGCGGCCGAGCTCGCGGAAGATCTGGTCGACGTTGACGTCGGCCGAGCTCATCGCCGAGATGAAGCTCATCGCCGGGGAGATCTTTCGGTCGATCTTGCGGCCCCGCTCTTTCGCCTTCGACCCGGGCGTCCCCTGGAGCACGAAGTACGTCCCCACCGTCCCGAAGATGGGGAGGAGGATGCCGACGAGCAGGCCCAGAAGGACGACCCCCGAGGAGACGAACAGGAAGCCGACGACGGCGCCGGCCACGACCGTCGCGATCCCGACGACGATCGTCGTCGCGAGCGTGACCGCCATGTACTCGTCCGCGCGCATCCGGATGTGCGCCTTGATGAGGTTCTCGTCCAGCGTCGGGTCGGGGGGCTTCGCGAGGACGCGCGCGCGGAACGTCTTCCAGGCCCACCGCTGGAAGGCCGTCATGCTGGAGTGGGTCGGCTGCTCGCCGCGCTTCAGGCGGACCGTGCGGACGGGGGCCGGACCGGTGGGCGCCGCGGGTGTCGTGGCC
>DASPTO010000153.1:0-10457 GCA_035623375.1 Thermoplasmata archaeon | reverse complement strand
CCGACCCAGTTTCCCGTCGCGAGCGCGTGCACGAGCCGCTGGGTAAGGAGGTCCGGCCGGATCGCGCTCGCGATCCGCAGGTCCTTCTTCCGGGCGAACGACCTCTCGAGCTGGTACTTGAGGTCCTTTAGGAGAAGTGAGAAGGCGACGCGGAAGAGGTCCTCCATGAGGTCCCCGGCGAGCTTGAGGCGCTTGTTCGCGTAATGGTCCTTGTCGTCCTCGCCCCGGACCTTGAGGTGGAGCTCGAGGACGGTCCTCGCCATCCGCGCGAGGTAAAGCGCCTTCTTGAGGCGGTCCGCCTTCGTATCGCCGAGGTGCGGAAGGAGCGACCGGTCGAGGATCCCATCGACCTTGCGCTGCCGGTACTCCTTCGCTTGGCCGGTCGCGAACTTCTTCTCGAGGAAGATGAGCGCGTCGTCGGTGGTGAGGACGCCTTCCGGCGGGTAGAGCTTCTTCGACACGCACTCTTCGAGATTGACGTTGAGTAGGTGCTTCATCGTCTGGACGAACGGTTCGTCCAGCGGGAGGAGTTCGCCGAGGACCGCCTGGAAAATCTCCTCGTCGTTCTTCATCCCGAGCGCCTTCATCAGGATCACGAGCGGGATCTGCCCGCTCGCCGTCGGGACAGAGACCTGGAGGACGCCGTCTTTCTTCTTCTCGACGACCGTGAGCGAACGGTATCCCCCGCGCTGGCTGAACACCTTCGCGCTCTCGATCGGGGTCCCGTAGCGCTCGGTGTACTCGGCGAAGATCCGGTTCGGGGCGAGGTCCTCGAGGCTGATGATGACCCGTTCCGTCCCCCCGATGATCGCGTACCCGCCTGGGTCGAGAGGGTCCTCGCCGTACTCGACCAGCTTCGCGCGGTACTCGTCGTCCGAGAGCCAGATCTGGTCGTCCTCGGAGATCTTGTAGCGGTTCAGGTTGCACGGCCGGCTCTTGACCATGATCGGAAGGTCCCCGATGTGAACGTCCTCGGGAGCGCGCTCGACCCCGTTCTCCACGACCGTGACCTTGAGGTAGATCGGAGCCTGGTAGGTGAGGTTCCGGAGCCTCGCCTCCATCGGGGTCAAGGTCGGCTTCGAGCCGACTGGCTCCTTGACGAACGGTGCTCCGATGAAGATCGTCGGCTCGGCCGAAGGGTTGACGTTCCCACGGGCGTCCCGACGACGGCCGACCCGAACGTAGATCGAGCTCTTCGTCTTCTGAACATCGAGGCGGATCACGCCACGCTCGGTCGAGTCTTCGCTGACCCGCGCGTCGTCGACGATCCGTTGCATCCTCGAGTTCGGGTTGTCCTTGGTCGGCAGGAAGTCGTTGAAACTCGCCAGGTGGTGGTTCACGATCGAGCGTTCCCGGAAGAACGCGTCCACGATTTCTCGCATGGAATGGAATCAGTCTCCTCCCAGAGAGGGGACGATGACACGGTAGGCGATCGCCTCGCCCGCAGTGGCGCTCGGGCGATGGATCCGCACGAGGCGGCCGACGAGAGGCTCCCCTTTTTCGCGCAGGCCCTCGTACTTCGGGTCGGTCTTGAGGCCGGGGTCGGTGACGAGGATCTTCGGTAGACGCTCGGGGGAAGCGCCGAGCTGCTCGAGAACGCGTCGGGACTCCTCCTCAGTGAGAACCTCGTGCATCGGCGCGAGGTGATGGGCCACGAAGGGGCGTGGCGCGGGGGCCGCCGCGGCGGTCGACGCGCGGGCGCGGGAGCGACGAACGGGGCTGGGCGTCATGGACTTCTCCGAGGAACGTGACGGGCCCGGGGGGACATCCGGAACGACCTCGCAGAGCGTGCGAGGACGTTCGTTCGAACCCCCGACCACCTGGTTAAAAGCCAGATGCTCTTTGTAGGGCCGCCCGGGGTGCCGGGCCGCCAACCTAACTGAGCTACGGGCCCGCTTCCGCTCCGAGAGTGCGAGACCGGGGCGGCGTATTTGACCCTATGCCTGACGGGATTCACTGAAGGCTCTCCAGACTCGAAATGATCGACCAGATGGCCGTGCGGCCGTGGGTTGGAAGGTTCGGGTCGTTCGCAAGGTCATCGAGAACGTACACTGCGCTCGCGATGCGCATGTCGAGCGCCTCGCGCGGCTTCGAAAGAGCGTCCTTCGCGGCCTGAGCGCCGCGGCGGACGTTCCTCGGGACGAGTACGTCGTCCGCAAGTTGGGTGAGCGAGTCGAGTACTCGGTCCAGGCCCGGCACGTCCCGCGTTGCCGCTCGCGGCTCGTGCTCGGCCGATCCGAGCTGGGAGGGGGACGGGGCGACGGTGGGAGACGTCATGGGGCGGGGGTCTCCCCTCCTTCCTTGTAGGCAGTGACAACGAGGAGCGTCTTCGTCTCGCGGATCCCGCGCACGGACGGGAGGCGGTGCAGGACGAACTCCTTGAGCTCGTCGTAGTGAGGAAAGCGTGCCTTGAGGAAGATGTCGGTGTCGCCGGTGACGAGGAAATCGTCCTCGACCTCCGCGAACTTCGCCACCTCGCTCGCGACATTGTCCGCTTCGGCGGTCTCGACCTTGAGCGCGATCAGAGCGACCACGTGCTCGCCCCCCCAGACCTTCGTGAACGCGCTTTCGACAGCCCGACTGACCGGCGGCTTGGCCGCACCTTGTTTTTCCATGATGATCTCCTCCGAAACGCGTCGTCTCTCTAGCGAAACGCAGATGCCGAGCTCCTCGCCCTCGCTACGCCACCGGGGCGGACTCGAACTCCTCTTGGAGGTCGTTGATAACCTGCTCGATCACGGCACCTGCGGTGACACCGCGGTACTCGCGTACGCCACCGGCTTCACTCGAAACTCGGGCGAGGACGTCGTCCGGGCCGCGCAGGAATTCCACGCTGCAGATGAACTCCTCCATTGACGGCCGGCCCCCCACCGAGCCGGCGGCCCGAAAAAGCCCCCCTATATAGGCTTTTGGAAGCCGACGAAACCCGACGGACGCGGCGTCGGTCCCTCCGGTGGTCCGGGTCCACGAACGGTCCTTCTCACGGAGCCACCGTTATCTCTCCGGTCCGGTACCACGGCACCGGGGAGTCGAGGTGACGAGCGAAACGGCCGTCCGGGTCGAGGTGCGGGTCGAACTCAAGCCCGGCGTCCTCGACGCTGAGGCCGAGAGCATCGAGAAGTCGCTCGGGCTGCTCGGGATTCCGTCGGTCCGGCACGTGACGACGGCACGCATCTACGACCTCGAGTTCTCGGGCGTGTCGACCGAGGAAGCCATGCGCCTTGCGAACCGTGCGGTCGAACGCCTCCTCGCGAACCCGGTCATCCATCGGGTCTCCGTGCACCAGCTCCAGACGTAGTGGGCATGTCAGACTGGTCGGACGAGGTCGCGGTTCTGCTCATCCGCCACGCATCGAGATCCGGCCTCGAGAAACTCTCCGCGGCCCAGGGTCTCGGCCTCGACCCGAAAGAGCTCGCGCGTCTCAAGGCCTACTACCGCGCCGAGGGACGCGAGCCGACGGACGTTGAGCTCGCAGGGATCGCCCAGAGCTGGAGCGAACACTGCAGCTACAAGAGCTCGCGGCCGTTCTTGAAGCGGGCGTTCTCGACGCTCCGTCCCCGTCCCAAGGTTCTCGGCACTGGCGACGCGGGAGTGTTGCGCTTCGAGGACGGGTACGCCTACGCGATCCGGATCGAGTCGCACAACCACCCGTCGGCCGTCGAGCCGTACGGCGGCGCGGCGACCGGCATCGGCGGGATCCTCCGGGACGTTCTCGCGGTCGGTGGGAAGCCAATCGCTCTCAGCGACCCGCTCTTCTTCGGGCCTCTCGAGCGGGGCCCCGATTCCCTTCCCCCGGGCGTCAAGAGCCCCCGATACCTCGCCGAGGGCGTCATCGCAGGGATCCGCGACTACGGGAATCGCGTCGGCGTTCCGACCGTGTCCGGATGCGTCTACTTCGACCCCGCGTACATCGTGAACCCCCTCGTGAACGTCGGCTGCGTCGGCTTCCTTCCCCGGCGGCGACTGACCCCGAACCGGGCGAAGGCGGTCGGGGACCGCCTCATCCTCGTCGGAGGGCTCACGGGCCGCGACGGGATCGGGGGCGTCGCGTTCGCGTCGAAGGAGCTTACGGACCGAAGCGAGTCGGAATCCCGGGGAGCCGTCCAGCTCGGCAACCCGATCATGAAAGAGCCGCTCATTCACGCCTGCCTCGAATCCTACGACCGAGGCCTCGTCCGAGGCCAGAAGGACCTCGGGGGGGGCGGGCTCGCCACCGCATCCGGCGAGCTGGTCAACGCGGGCGGGTTCGGCTCGCGCATCGAGCTTTCCCTGGTCCCGCTACGGGAGGAAGGTCTCCGGCCCTGGGAGGTCTGGATCTCCGAGTCTCAGGAGAGAATGATCCTGGACGTGGCCCCGTCGGACGTCGGGGAGCTGCTCGCGATCTTCCGGCGCTACGACGTTCCTGCGACCGACATCGGGGAGGTGACGAAGGGGCCGTACGAGACGCTTCTGTGGCACGGCTCGCTCGCGGCGCATCTTCGGGTCGGGTTCCGGGTCGACCCACCGGTGATTCTTCGGCCGACCCGACCGCGACGTCGACGCCTCGTTCGTTCGCCCGACCTCGCCGACGAAGAGCCGGGCCGAGTGTTCGAGGAGCTCGTGCTCGCTCCGGATTCCCTCTCCCGCGAATCGGTGCTACGAGTCTACGACCACGAGGTGCAGGGGCGCACCGTGATCAAGGCTCTGCACGGACGAGTCACATCTCCCGCGCACGGGGACGCGACGGTCATCCAACCCCGGCCGTCGAGCCACCGGGGTCTCGGCATCACCACATCGGCGCAGCCGTGGGCGTGCTCGGAAGACCCGGAGGCCGGCGGCATCTTGGTGGTCGAGGAGGCCGCGCGGAATCTCTACGCCGTCGGTGCGCGTCCGGATGCCTTCACGAACTGCCTCAACTTCGGGAACCCGGAGGACCCGCACGTTCTCGCGGACTTCGACTTCGTCACCCGGGGTCTGTCCCGGGGAGCACGAGCGTTGGGCTTCGCGGTCCCGTCGGGGAACGTGAGCTTCTACAACGGCGGCCTCGGAGCGGAAATCCCGCCGACTCCGGTCCTCCTCGCCACGGGGATCGTCGACGACATCCGTCGAGCCGTCACGAGCGACCTCAAGGAGGTGGGGGACCTCCTCTACCTGGTCGGCCGCTCGTCTCCCGACCTGGGCGGTTCCCTCTGGGCGCGGCGCCACGGACGGTCCGGGGTTGCCGTACCCCGACCCGACCCCGCCGGGCTCCGCCACCTTGGGGAAGGACTGCTTTCTGCCGGACGGCGTGGCCTCCTGCGTTCGGTCCATGACATTTCGGATGGCGGCCTTGCCGTCACCCTCGCAGAGATGGCGTTCGGGGGAGGGCTCGGCTTCGACATCGACGTCGCGAGCGTCGGTCTCGCTACGCCCGCGCTCGCTCTGGCAGCCGAGGGCGCGAGCCGGTTCGTGGTCGAGGTTCGCGAGGCCGACGGGAAACGGTTCGAGCGCTTACTTTCGCCGCGTCGGCCGGTGGTTCTGGGTCGCGTCCGGGACCAGGACGCCACGCTTCGCTGGTCCGAGAAGAGTCTCGCTACCGTCCCTCTCGCCCCTCTCTACGACCGCTGGAGGACCGGGCTCGGGATCCCGTAGTCCCCCTCCATGACCGTCACCGCGCTCGTCTCGGGTGGAAAGGACTCGGTGTACTCTGCCTATCTTTCCGACATGCAGGGTTGGCCGGTCGACGAGATCGTCACCGTCGTTCCCGAAGACCCGAACGCGATGCTCTTCCATACGCCGAACCTCGACCTCGTCTCCCTGCAGGCCCAAGCGTGGGGGAAGTCGCATCGTCGTGTCCCGGTCCATGGGACGGGGGAAGAGGCGGAGCTCGAAGCGTTGCGAGAGTCGGTCGGCCACGATCGCGGGCCGGTGGTCACCGGTGCCATCCTCTCGTCGTACCAATGGGCTCGCATCCTCCGCATTGCGGACGAGGCGGGACGGCGGGTCTACGCTCCCCTTTGGAGAAAGGAACCGGCCCGGGTCGTCCGGGAGGAGATCGCCGCCGGCCTCGACATTCGACTCGTCCACCTCGCCGCGGAACCTCTCACCCCCGACCTGCTCGGTCGCCGGCTCGACCTCGAGCTCGTGGCGGAGCTCGAACGACGGAGCCGCGAGGTTCGACCCCTGAACGTGGCCGGAGAGGGGGGCGAGTTCGAGACCCTGGTCGTGGACGCCCCCTTCTTCTCACGACGAATCGAGATCGACCAGTTCGAGCGAATCGTAGACGGCGCGACCTCCCGGTTGCAGGTCGAACGCGCCCACCTCGTTCCGAAGGTGCCGAGCGTACCCGCGGGGTCCGGGACGCCATGACACCGCGCTCGCCTGCCGACGATCGGCCGAGCACGAGGGCTCGGGCCGCGGCGGACCGAGCGCGAGCTGCACTGGGAGACCGGGATGCCGCGTTGGACTACCGGTGGCTTCGAGCACTGAGCGGGGCGCCCGCGGAGCGGGTCGATTCCGTGCTCGCCGAGCTCACGGAACTCGTCCCCTACGAAGAGCAGGTTCGTGCCGAGCAACGCAGCGGAGGTCGAGCGTACTACGCGCAGTTCCGCGCGCCGCTCGAGCTCTACGCGCTCGTCCGCCTTCTCGCACCCGACCATGTCCTCGAGACCGGAGTGAGCAGCGGGGTCTCCTCCACCCACTTCCTGCTCGGACTTCGCAGGAACGGACGGGGAACCCTGCATTCGATCGACCTCCCTCTTCCCCAGCGTTCGAAGCGATTCTCGCGTCGGGATTCGCCGGTCGCGCTTCCGCCCGGGCGCGAATCCGGCTGGGCGATGCCACGAGAACTGCGCGAGGGATGGGACCTCCGTATCGGGACGAGCGAGACGCTCCTTCCCCGACTCGTCGAGGAGCTCCCTTCTGTCGGGCTCTTCCTGCACGACAGCAAACACACTCCCAGCCACCTTCTGTTCGAACTGCACACCGTCCGCCCGAAGCTTTCTCGCGGTGCCGTGGTAATCGCCGACAACACCGTTTGGACGGGCGCCGCGTTCCCTCGGTTCGCGCGAGAGGTAGGGGTCCCCGTTCGGCGCCGGAGGCGCTCCGACTTGGTAGGCCTCACGATGCCGTAGGGAACGACCCTCGGGACGGTTCCTCGGCTCCCCCGGAACTTATAGTTCCCATCGCTCTTCCCGGTGCAGATGTCGGCGAGCCGACCCCTTCGCCCCCCGGAGCCTTCGCCCCCGACCTCCGGACGAGGAGACCCGGTCGTCGAGGAAGCGCAGCGCTGGGGGGCCGAGGTCCTCGGCCCCGCTGTCGCGAAGAGCCCCGAGCGCAAGGACCGGTTCACGACCCTCGGAGGGATCCCCGTGGACCGGCTGTACACACCTCGATCTTCCAAGCGGTCGGACGCGCGGATCGGATACCCCGGACAGCCGCCCTTCACGCGGGGGATCCATCCGACGATGTACCGCGGCCGCGTCTGGTCGATGCGGATGTTCTCCGGGTTCGGAACGCCCGAAGACACGAACCGTCGGTTCCGCTACCTCCTGAAGCACGGAGAGAGCGGGCTCTCGATCGCGTTCGACGACCCGACGCTCTACGGGATCGACGCGGACGACCCCGAGGCCCTCGGAGAGGTCGGAAAGTGTGGAGTGAACGTCAGCTCGCTCGACGACATGCGACGGCTTCTCGCGGGAATCCCGCTGGACGAAGTGACGACGAGCATGACGATCAACGCGCCGGCGAACATCATCTGGGGGATGTACCTTCTCGCCGGGTCGTCGTCGAGGGTCCCGCTCGCGCACCTCGGGGGAACGACACAGAACGACATCCTCAAGGAGTACATCGCACAGAAGGAGTTCCTCTACCCGCCCCGCTCTGCTCTTCGACTCGTCACCGACACGATCGAGTTCGCGACCCGCTCGACCCCTCGCTGGAACCCGGTGTCGATCTCGGGCTACCACATCCGCGAGGCCGGCTCGACCGCGGTCCAGGAGCTCGCCTTCACGTTGGCCGATGGACGCACGTACGTCGCCGAGGCGAAGAGACGAGGTCTCGACGTCGACGAGTTCGCCCCGCGACTCTCGTTCTTCTTCAACTCGCACAACGACTTTTTCGAGGAGGTCGCGAAGTTCCGCGCGGCCCGACGCGTCTGGGCTCGCGTGATGCGGGACGAGTTCGGGGCGAAGTCGGAACGGTCGATGTGGCTCCGATTCCATACCCAGACCGCAGGCTGCTCGTGCACCGCCCAGCAGCCCGAGCTCAACATCGTCCGGACGACCGTCCAGGCGCTCGCGGGAGTGCTCGGGGGAACGCAATCGCTCCATACGAACTCCTACGACGAGGCGATCCAACTCCCGAGCGAGGACGCGGTGCGCATCGCCCTCCGGACCCAGCAGATCCTCGCCCACGAGTCCGGCGTGGCCGACTCGGTCGACCCTTTCGCCGGGAGCTACTACGTCGAATGGCTGACCGACACGATGGAGGAGGAGACGTTCCGCTACTTCGACCGGATCGATGCCCTCGGCGGAGTGGTCGCCGGGATCGAGCGGGGCTTTTTCCAGCGCGAGATCCAAGAGGCTTCGTTCCGCTACCAGCGCGCGGTCGAGGCCGGCGAGGAGAAGGTCGTCGGCGTCAACTGTCACACCGTGGACGAGCCCATCAAGGTGCCACGACTCAAGATCTCGGAAGAAGCCCGGAAGGCGCAGGCTCGGAGGTTGCGTGCCCTCCGCGAGAAGCGGGATGCCTCTCGGCACCAGGCTGCTCTCGACCGACTCCGGAAGGTCGCTGCGACGGAGGAGAAGAACACGATGCCCACCGTCCTCGACGCGCTCCAGGCGGAGGCGACCCTCGGGGAAATCGTTCACGCGCTCCAGGACGTGTTCGGGTCGTATCGCGAACGCTCGATGTACTAGGGCCGGAGCCAGCTTCGGCCCCGGGACCCTTAAGCGGACGCTGGCTTCGCTCCGCGAGCGAACCGTGACCCGCGACGAGTATCGGACATCGCTCGAGCAGTTGTTCCAGCGACGACGCTTCGGCATCCGCCCCGGTCTCGAGACCGTCCAGGCCCTCCTCGAGGGTCTTGGTCATCCCGAGCGGAAATTCCCGGCGATCCACGTCACGGGGAGCAAGGGAAAGGGTTCGACTGCCGTGGTCGCCCAGTCGGTCCTCACGGCTCACGGCGTCCGAACTGGCCTCTTCACCTCCCCCCATCTCGTGAGCTTCCGAGAGCGTGCTCGCGTCGACGGTCGGATGATCCCCCGGTCGGCCGTCGTCGACGGACTGCGTCGGATCGAGTCGCTCGCCCGCGACCTCCAAGCGAAGGGGACGATCGACCGGGCCCCGACCTTCTTCGAGGTAACGACTGCGCTCGCATTCGATTGGTTCGCTCGCGAAGAGGTCGCGGCCGCAGTCGTCGAGGTGGGAATCGGCGGACGCTTGGACTCGACGAACGTGCTCGACTCGAAGGTCGGGGTCATCACGACGATCGAGCTCGAGCACACGGAGCTTCTCGGGCCGACCGTCGAGTCCATCGCGCGCGAAAAGGCCGGCATCCTTCATCCCGGAATGACGGGGGTCGTGGGCGACCTCGTCCCGGGTGCTCGCTCCGTCGTGGAGTCCGTATCGCGTCAGCTCGGCGTCTCCCTCTGGCACTTCGACCGTGAGGTGAAGGTCGAGGAGCGATCTCTCTCGGCCGACGGCCAGACGTTCGCGGTGAAAGTACCCGGTGCTTCGTTCGCGGACCTCTTCCTGCCGCTCCTCGGACGGTTCCAGCCGACCAACGCAGCGCTGGCGATCGCCGCAGTGGTGCGGTTTGCCCACTCGACGGGACTCACTGTCCGCGCGGAGGACGTGAGGAAAGGGCTCCGACAGGTCCGCTGGCCCGGCCGGATGGAACGGGTGTCGAAACGACCGGAGGTCTTCTACGACGTCGCACACACTCCCGAAAGTGCCGCGTTGGTCGCCCAGAGCCTCGCCGAGATCTCGCCCCTTGCCAACCCCGAGGAATGCACGATCGTGTTCGGCTGCCTCCGCGAAAAGGACGCCGGCCGGATCCTGGACGCGCTCTCGTCCCTCGCGCGCACCCTGGTCGTCGTCCCGGTACGTTCCGACCGTGGTGCGCGGCCGGCGGACCTGCGCGTGGCCGGGGCCGGACGGTTCTCGCGAATCGTCGAGGCGCGTTCGGCCGAGGAAGGGCTCTCCCTCGCCCGTGCCGCGACCGGTTCGGACGGCTTCACGCTCGTCGTCGGCAGCGACTACCTGGTCGGGGAGCTCCTGAGGGGTGGTGCGAACCAAGAGGAACCGGACCTCTCGGACCCCGGCGTAACGGCCCCGGCAGGAAAGTCGAAGTCTCCCTCCCGGGACGGAGCGGTCGCACGATGAGGTCGGACGGACGCCCTTCCTCGTTCGACTGGGAGCTCCTCCTCGACCGCTTGAGCGAGCTCTACGGGACCGGCGACTGGCGTCGTCCGTACCTTCGCGACCACGCCGAGAAC
>DASPTO010000152.1:0-9975 GCA_035623375.1 Thermoplasmata archaeon | reverse complement strand
TCGACACCGGCCTTCTCCGCGCCGGGGAGGTCGAGCAAGTCGGCCGGTTCTTCGCGGCGAGCCACCTCCCCTACCACCTCGTCCTTGCGGCGGACCGGTTCTTCGACGCCCTTCACGGGGTGGACGAACCCGAGGAGAAGCGGCGGCGCATCGGGGAGACGTTCGTCCGAGTGTTCGAGGCCGAGGCCGAGAAGTTCGGCTGCGACCGCCTGATCCAGGGGACGATCGCCCCCGATTGGATCGAGAGCGGGGGCTCTCTCCGGGACACGATCAAGACCCACCACAACGTGGGTGGTATCCCGAAGGACATGCGGCTCACGCTCGTTGAGCCGCTGCGCGACCTCTACAAGGATGAAGTCCGGGCGGTGGCACGCTATCTGGGGGTCCCGGAGGCCGAACGCCAACCGTTCCCCGGCCCCGGCCTCGCGGTCCGGGTGAACGGAGCGGTCACGCCCGAGCGGGTTCAACGGGTCCGAGTCGCGAACGCGATCGTGGAGGAGGAGGTCGAGCGTGCGGTCGCGGCACACGAGATCGCTCCTCCGTGGCAGTACTTTGCGGTGCTCCTCCCGGTGCGCACCGTAGGGGTCATGGGCGATAACCGCGTGCACGGCGAAGCAATGGTCGTCCGCGTCGTTGAATCGGTGGATGCCATGACGGCGACCTCGATGGCCCTTCCCCGTCCGGTGCTCGCCCGGATCTCCGAACGGATCACCCGGGCCCTTTCGGGAGAGGTGGTCCGGGTCCTCTACGACGTCACCGACAAACCGCCCGCGACCATCGAGTGGGAGTGACACGACGGTCCCCGAAGGGGCTATCTAACTTCCCCACGCTGGCCGCGGGGACCGAACCGTGACCGAATCTCCGGGTCCTTCGCAGCAACATCGCACCATCCAATTGCCGGCCGACCTCGTGGCTGCGCTCGAGGCGCGGATGCACGGCACGTCGTTCGATTCGGTGGACGCCTTCGTCTCGTTCGTCCTCGCCCGTCTCCTCGACCAGCCTGCGAGCAACGGGTTCACCGAGGAGGAGGAGAGAAGCCTGCGCGAGCGTCTCCGGTCTCTCGGTTACATCGATTGACCGACGGTCGAGCGCCCTCCGCCAACCCTTAACGCTGCCGACCCGTTCTCGGACCATGCTCTCCTGTCCGTTCTGCGGGGCCCCCGAGACCGACCGGTTCTTGCTCGAAGGGCACCGCTTCCTCGTCTTCCGTTGCCTCTTCTCCCCCGAGGTCGAGGAAGGGATTACGGACGAGGAGGTCGTCGAACGACTTCGAACGTTCGCGGCTCAGGGGTCAACGTCGTACTTTCGGGGAACCTGCGACCGCCTCCACGTCTACGTGACGAAAAGCGCCGGCGCTCGGCGTCTCGACCCAGGCGCTCCTCGGTCGGAAGCCCCGTCGGGCGCGTAACGTACCGGCGCGTTAGTACACGCCGTAGCGGTGGACGAATCTCTCCGGGATGATCGGAACTACTCAGCGCGGAAATCTTGAACGGTGGTTCGGTACGTGGTGGACGCCCGGCCGACGCTCAACGACCGGTCGAGACCTCGGCGTCGGCGTCGATCTCGACCTTCATCGCGGGGTCGATGAGCGCGGCAACCTGGACAAGCGTGTTCGCGGGCCGGATCTCCCGAAACCGCTCCCCGAGAGCGCGGGCGATCGCTTCGAAGTCCCCGATGTCGGTCACGTACACCCGGACCCGGACGATGTCCTCCCGGCGACTCCCAAGGGCCGTCAGAGCTCGCTCGATGTTGTCGAGCGCCTGCACGGTCTGCGCGTAGGCGTCCCCGCGCCCGACGAGGGAGCCGTCGGCAGCGGTCGCGGTTGTTCCGGAGACGTAGATCCGGCTGCCGACACGCACCGCCCGGCTGTAGCCGACCTTCGGTTCCCACGGCGTGCCGCTCGCGTAGCGGGTCCGGTCGCTCCCGGACTCGCTACGAGCGGGCGACGGGCTGGACCTTCGCGATCGCGGCATCGGTCCGCACGAGATGACGGGAGAGTCCGAGCTCCTCGGGCGACGCTCCGAAGGCGAGAGCGACGACCTGCGGGAGGTGGAATACCGGCATGTTCAGCGGGGTCTCGACCGCCTTCGCGGCCTTGTTCTGGTACGCGTCGAGGGACGTGTGGCAAAGAGGACACGGGGTCGCCATCGCGTCCGCGCCGTGGGTCTTCGCGTCGAGGATCTGCCGCCCGGCAATCGTGTTCGCCGTGGGGGGCTTCACAAACAGAATCGGGAACCCGCAACACATCACCCGGCCCCGGTAGTCGACCGGGGTCGCGCCGACGGCCGTCAGGAGGTCCTCGAACGAGCGAGGTTCCTCGCCGCTCTCGCTCTGCATTTCGTCCGCGGGCCGGAGGAGGTGGCATCCGTAGAACGCCCCCACCTTCATCCCGTGGAGAGGCCGGCGCACCTTCGCCTTCACCGCGTCCAGGCCGACGTCCTTCGTGAGGACCTCGAGGAGGTGCTTCACCTGGACCGTTCCCTTGTACTCGATCCCCAGGGGCTTCAGCGCCGCATCCACACGCGACTTCACCACCGGGTCCTGCATTCTCACCTTCGCGAGGTTGAGCATCCCCTGACAGGTCGAACAGATCGTCAGCATGTCGAGTCCGGCCTTCTCGGCGATCGCGAGGTTCCGAGCGTTGATGGCGATGTTGAGGACCTCGTTCGCTTCGTCGATGAACCCCGACCCGCAACAGGAGAAGTTCGGGAACTCGACCAGCTCGATGCCGAGCGTCCGGCAGACCCACCGGGTCGCCATGTCGAGCTCCTTCGCCGACTCCTGCGCGAGGCATCCGGGGTAGTACGCGATCTTCATGGCGGATCCTCCTTCGGAGGCGAGTCCAGAGCGGCGTAGATCTTGTCGAGCTCGTCCAGCCCTTCGATCTTGCGGGGGCGCTTCATGATCTCGGGTTTCTTACGCCAGACCCGAATCCCTTGGCCGACTTGGCCGACCATGCCGGTCAGGCCGAAGGTTGCCCGGACGAGTTTCATCTCGTTGATCAGGCCCCCTCCCTTCAGGTTCTCCTTGAACCCGTAGGCGTGCTTCGAACCGAGCTCGGTAGCGCCCTGCACCGTGATCGCCATCTCTTTCAGGTCCCGGATCCGCTCGCTGGGCCGGACGTCCTTCGGGCAGGCCTCCGTGCAGAGGTGACACCGGAGACACGTCCAGAGACCGTTCGGCTGGATCCGGAGCAATCGCTCCTGGTGCGCCGTATCCCGGGGGTCCACGACGAACCGGTAGAGCTTCGCGAGCGCCATCGGGCCCGGGAAGCCCGGGTCCGCCTCCGCCGCCGGACATGCCGAGTAACACGCCGCGCACGCGATGCACCGAGGGGTCTCCTTGAACCGCTCGACCTGGGCCGGAGTCATCGGTGTCGGCTTCCCCTCGGGCATCGGACGACGTGGGTCGAGCTTCAGGTGGGGCTCCACCTTCTGGTACTCTCGCCAGAATGGGGACTGGTCGACGACGAGGTCGCGCAGGACTGGCTGGTTGCGCATCGGCTCGAGCACGATCCGTCCGTGTCGCTCGACCTCGGGACCGACCTGAGTCTCGCAGGCGAGGCGGCTCTTCGAGTTGATCTGCATCGCACAGGAACCACAGATCGCGCTCCGACAGGAGTAGCGTAGGCCCAGGCTCGGGTCGATCTCCGAGCGGATCTGGAGGAGCCCCGTGAGGACCGGGGTGTGGGGCGCGAGCGTGAGCGTGTAGCGCTGGTAGCGCGGGGCGGTGTCCTTCCCGGGCTGGAACCGGTAGATGTCGAACGGAACGGAGACGACGTCCGCGGGCATCAGTACACCCTCTCCTTCGGTTCCCAGCGAGTGTATCCCACGGGGGAGTACGAGAGGACCGGCCCCGTGGACGTGCATTGAGCGAGCGTGTGCTTCATCCACTTCGCGTCGTCCCGCTTCGGATAGTCGGTCCGGAAGTGGGCGCCACGACTTTCGGTCCGCGCGTAGCCGCCCACGATGATTACCTCCGCAAGGTCGATCATGTGCTCGGTCTCGATAGCGTCGGAGAGGTTGAGGTTGAACACCTTCGACTGGTCGACCACGCGGACCCGGGAGAACCGCTCCTTGATCGCGCGGACCCTGCGGAGCCCTTCGGCAAGGTCGGCCTCGTTGCGGAAGATGTTGACGTACTGGTCCATCGTCTGCTGTAGCTCCGTCCGGAGCGCGCTCGGGTCCTCGCCGTCCTTGCGTTCGAACCAGGCGCGGAACGTGCTCGTGACCGCGTCGAGGTCTCCTTGCGTGAGGGACGTGTTCGGCGACTTCACTACATAGTCCGAAGCTGCGATGCCGGCCGATTTGCCGAACACGAGCGTCTCCATGAGGGAGTTCCCGCCGAGGCGGTTCGCGCCGTGGATCGAGACGCACGCGGCCTCTCCGGCGGCGTAGAGGCCGGGGACGTTCGTCGCTCCCGGGATGTTCGTCCCGACTCCCCCCATCATGTAGTGCTGGGCCGGGGAGATCGGGATCGGGCTGGTGACCGGATCCATCCCGGCGAAGGAGCGGCAGAGGTCGCAGATCTCCTGGAGGCGGCTTTCGATTCTCTCGCGACCGAGATGCATGAGCTCGAGATGCACGTACGGCCCGTACGGGCCCGTGAAGCCGCGACCTTCGAGGATCTCGGTCGTGATCGCCCGCGCCACCACATCGCGCGACGCGAGCTCGAGCACATTCGGGGCGTACTTCGACATGAACCGTTCCCCCTTCGCGTTCTTCAGGATCCCGCCCTCGCCGCGGGCTCCCTCCGTGACGAGGATCCCGCCCTCGAGCAGCGCGGTCGGGTGGAACTGGACGAACTCCATGTCCTTGAGATACGCACCGGCTCGGTAGGCCGCCGCCATCCCGTCGCCCGTGCAACTGTGGGCGTTCGTCGTGCGTCCGTAGATCCGGCCCGCTCCTCCCGTAGCGATGATGACCGCCTTTGCCTGGACCCCCTGGAGCTCGCCCGTGCGGCGGTTGAGCGCCACGATCCCCTGGACGCGCCCGTCGCGGACGACGATCCGGGCGAGTTCCCACTCCTCGTAGAGGGTGAACCGCTCGCTTCCGAGTCGTTCCCAGAGCCCCTGGAGGAGGGCGAGACCCGTCCGATCGGCCGCATAGACCGTGCGGGGGAACCCAGCCCCGCCGAAGGGTCGTTGTGCGAGCGTCCCGTCGTCGGCCCGAGTGAAGATCGTGCCGAAGTGCTCCATCTCGATGACCGTCGGTCCGGCCTCCCGACAGAAGTACTCGATCGCGTCCTGGTCTCCGAGATAGTCCGACCCCTTCACCGTGTCGTAGGCGTGAGCATCGATGGAGTCGTTGGGTCCGATCGCCGCGTTGATTCCTCCCTGCGCCGCGCCGGAGTGGGACCGGAGCGGGTGGAGCTTGGTGACGATCGCGACGTCCCGACCCGCCTCGACCGCGGCGAGCGCTGCTCGCTGGCCGGCGAGACCCGCCCCCACGACAACGACTTCGTGACGCAACATAGGAAATCGGACGACCATCCGGAACGGGGTTTTAACGGGAGCGTCCTCGGGTCCCGGTGGACGGCCCTCGAGCTCGCCGTTACAAGGTTCTGTCCGGTACCTCGGTGATGTCGGCGTAATCGCCGCGTGAGCCCTTATATATCGACCCCGGGTCGGCCTTCGCGCATTCTGGGCGACCGGAGGTACGACGATGCAAACGATGATCAGCGCGGCCGACGAAGAGCGACTCTTGAAGGGCACGACGACGATCGGGCTCGTCTGCAAGGACGGGGTCGTCCTCGCGACCGAGCGTCGCGCCACCGCCGGTAGCTTCATTTCGAACAAGCAGACCCAGAAGCTGTTCAAGATCGACGAGAACATCGGCATCACCATCGCCGGTCTCGTCGGCGATGCCCAGGTCCTGACGCGATACCTCAAGGCGGAGGTCTCCCTCTACCGCCTGCGCCGCAGTGCTCCCCTCACGGCCGAGGGCGCCGCGACGCTCCTTGCGAACATCCTGAGCGGGAACCGCTACTACCCGTACTACGCTTGGCTGATCCTCGGGGGCATCGACGGGAAGGGCTCGCACGTCTTCTCGGTCGACCCCGCCGGCGGCTGCATCGAGGACAAGTTCGTGTCGGTCGGGTCTGGCTCAACGATCGTCTATGGCCTTCTCGAGGAGGGATACTCGCGCGAGATGTCGACGTCGGACGGCATCGACCTCGCCCTTCGGGGCCTGACCGCGGCGATGAAGCGCGACAGCGCGAGCGGGGACGGCTACCTCGTCCACGTCATCACCCAGAAGGAATACAAGGAACTCTCCGAGGACGAAATTAATAAACGTCTGAAGGCACTCAAGATACCGCTGCCACCCGTTCTTCCGTAAGGTTCGACGGGCCCGGGCGGCCATCGGGAACCCTTTCTCGCCAACCACTTCCGTCAGGAATGAGTTTCGAATCGCTCATAGAGCAAACCCGGGAAGCCCTCCACGAAGTCCTGCCCGAGACGATCGAGGTCAGCGACATCGAGCTCGAGGGCCCGCACATCGTCGTCTACACGAAGCAGCTCGACGCCTTCCTTTCCGGCGGCGACTACCTCCGCCAGGTCGCCCAGCGGCTCCACCGTCGGGTCGTCGTCCGTTCCGACCCCGCGACCCTGATCGACCCGAAGGAGGCCGAGAAGTCGATCCGCGAACTCATCCCGCCCGAGGCCGAGATCAACCAGTTGTTCTTCGAGCCCGAGACGGGCGAGGTCACGATCGAGGCAGCGAGCCCCGGGGCTGCGATCGGTCGCGGCGGCTCGATCCTGAACGACCTCAAGAAACGGATCGGTTGGGTTCCGACGGTCGTCCGTACGCCTCCGATCCCCTCGAAAACGGTCGAGGAGGTCCGAATCCACCTCCGCAACTCGTTCGACGACCGCCGGTCGTTCCTCAAGAAGGTCGGGATCCGGATCGCGCGCGACCCTCTCCCCGAAAAGCTGTGGGCACGCAATACCGCGCTCGGCGGCTATCGCGAGGTGGGGCGGAGCGCCCATCTCCTTACCACCCAGAATTCAAAGGTCCTCATCGACTGCGGAATCGACCCTGGCTCGGACCGTACGCCCTACTTCAACGCTCCCGAGCTCCTGCCGCTCGATTCCCTCGACGCAGTGGTTGTGACGCACGCCCACCTCGACCACTGCGGCCTGGTCCCGGTCCTGCTCAAGTACGGGTACAAGGGGCCGATCTACTGCACGGCCCCGACGCGCGACCTCATGACCCTCATGCTCCTCGACGCGATCAAGGTCGTGAACCAGGAGGCGAGGAAGGGCCTCTACGATTCGGGAAACGTCCGCGACCTGGTCACCCGGACGATCCCGCTCCGCTGGGGCGAAACGACCGATATCGCCCCCGATATCCGACTCACGATGCACAACGCGGGCCACATCCTGGGCTCGTCGATCTGTCACTTCCATCTCGGGGAAGGGGACCATAATCTCGCGTACTCGGGGGACATCAAGTTCGAGCGGAGTTGGCTCTTCAACCCCGCTGCCAACCGGTTCCCGCGTCTCGAGACGCTCGTGCTCGAGTCGACGTACGGAGGATACCGCAACGTCCAGCCGACGCGTCAGCAGGCGACCGAGGAGTTCACCGCGCTCACCAACAAGGTCATCGGTCGGGGCGGGAAGCTCATCGTCCCGGTCTTCGCGGTCGGGCGCTCGCAGGAGGTAATGCTCGTCCTCGAGGAAAAGATGCGGGAAGGAAAGATTCCGCGTGTCCCGGTCTACCTGGACGGCATGATCTTCGAGGCGACCGCCATCCACACGGCCTACCCGGAGTACCTGAACAGCCAACTGAGGACGCAGATCTTCCAGCAGGGAGACAACCCGTTCCTCTCGGATGTCTTCCATCGGATCGACTCGTCGCAGATGCGTTCGACCGTCCTCGACTCGAAGGACGCGTCGATCATCCTGGCGACCTCGGGAATGATGAGCGGTGGGCCGGTGATGGAGTACTTCCGTGCCTGGGCGCCGGACGAGAAGAACGGCCTGTTGTTCGTGGGGTACCAAGCCGAGGGAACGTTCGGAAACCGGCTTCAGCGAGGGATGAGCGAAGCGACGTTCCTCGACGGGGCCCGACAAGCGTCCGTCCCGGTGAAGCTCGAGATCGCCACGATCGAGGGGTTCTCGGGTCACTCCGACCGTGTCCAATTGATGAACTACGTTGCTTCGCTCGACCCGAGACCGCAGCGGGTTATCCTGAACCACGGAGAGGAGTCGCGAGTCCTCGACCTCGCGTCGAGCCTCCACAAGAGATTCAACGTCGAATCGCGTGCGCCCTACAACCTGGAAGCGACCCGCCTGATGTAGGGACGGCCGTCGAGGGAATGCGGGACCCAGACGGGCTCGGGACGAAACACTTTATAGCGGTACCGAGGTGAAAGCTTCAACCTCCCCCGGAGGACCAACCGATGTCACACCCCTATCGCAGATTCCTGGTTCTCGGATTGGACGGGGGAACCTTCGACCTTCTCGACCCGCTAATGGCGGCGGGAGAGCTCCCGTTCCTGAAATCGCTCGTCCACCGGGGGATCCGCGCTCCGCTTCGCTCGGTCTACCCCGCGAAGACGATCCCAGCGTGGTACTCCTTCGCGACCGGGAAGGACCCGGGGGAGCTCGGGATCTTCGGGTTCACGGAACCGGACGGGGGTCCCGGTCAATCGAAGCTCGTTCAGACGTTCCGCCCGGCCGAGGCGTTCTGGGATACACTTTCCCGGGTCGGTGTCAAGGTCGGGATTCTCAACTTTCCGTTCCGCAACCCATACCCCCTCCACGGGTTCGTGCTTCCGGGGATGTACCCCGGACCCCCGACGACCTACCCGGCCAGCCTTCGCGACGAGGTCCACGACACGATCGGTGAGGAGTATCCCCCGGAGCTACCGGTCTACCGGGACGCGGACCGGGACGCTTGGATCGCCCAGGCGACGCATGCGGTCGAGCAACGCGCGAAGGTGGCGTCCACGCTCGCCGAGCGACACAAGCCAGGCTTCCTGTTCGCCCTCTTCCGGGAGACCGACCGGCTCGGCCATCAGTTCTGGCACGAGATGAGCCGTCCGGCCGCGCAGATGCCCCTCCCCCTCCTCAACTTCTGGCGCACGGTCGACCGAGCTTGCGGCCAGGTCGACCGGGCGTTCCGTTCGGAGGAGAGCCCGTCCGTCACGCTCGTCATTTCCGACCATGGTCTCGGCCCGATCCAGTCGGACTTCCTCACGAACCGCTGGCTCGCCGAGCACAACTTCCTCGTCTTCCGCGGGGGCCAAGACACGTCCCGCCGACGACTTCTGGGTCGACTGCTTCTCTACACGCAGAAGGTCGCCGCGGCGCGCCGGGTGATGCGCCCCCTCGTCGACTTCGTCCGGGACGGGCGGCGGGCGAAGCTCGCCGAGTTCGTCGGCGGAGGTACTTCGTTCGAGAAGTTCTCCGACCGGATCGACTGGGAGCGGACGGTCGCCTTCTCCCATCCGATCCCCGAGGGGATCTACCTGAACCCGAACAACCCGGACCTGACGCCGGAGCGCGCCGAAGCGATCCGAACGGAGATCCGGCAAAAGCTCGAAACGTATCCGGACGCCTACATCGAGGTGCTCGACCCGAAGACGATCTACCGCGGTCACAACCTCGCGCGCGCACCGGCCCTGCTCATCCGGGTCGATGGGATGTGCACTGAGCCGCGGATGGACTTTGGCTACCCGAGCCCGCTCATCCGAGAGCGACCGGACTACTTCTGCGGCACGGGAACCCATCGGATGAACGGGATCCTGATCGGGGCCGGTGACGGGATCCGTGCCGACACGAGCGTTGGGACGCTCGACCTCGTCGACGTCGCGCCGACGATCCTCGACGGGATGGGGTTCGACCTGCCCCCCGAGATGGCCGACCGGTCGTTCGGCGGCAGGCTCGGCATCCCGGCGTAAGACGCCTCCTCCGACGGAACCCTTTTTTGGGGGGCCGCCGGCTCGGGACCGATGGCCGGGCGCACCGTC
>DASPTO010000151.1:0-2210 GCA_035623375.1 Thermoplasmata archaeon | reverse complement strand
ATGTGCTCCACCACGAGACCGGGGACGTGGCCGAGGCGCTCACGTCCGCAGCCGCGAAGTTCCACGAGACGTACACGACCGCCTACATCGCCCACGCGCCCCTCGAGACCCATGCAGCCGTCGCAGCATGGCAAGATGGCAGGGTCACGGTATGGGTGGGAACCCAGACGCCGTTCCGGACGCGCGACGCAATCTCGGATGCCCTGGGGATTCCTCCCACGAGCGTCCGTGTGGTCGTCCCCCCGACCGGCTCCGGGTTCGGGGGAAAGCATGCATCGGAGCTCGCGATCGGGACCGCTCGGCTCGCGAAGGCGGCGGGTCGCCCGGTGCGGGTCGTGTTCAGCCGCCAGGAGGAGTTCACGCAGGCCTACTTCCGTCCCATGGCGGTCATCGACGTTCGGTCGTCGGTGGCGAACGACGGCACCATGACTGCTTGGGAGTTCCACGTGCTCAACGCCGGGTCGGCGGCGGCGCGGATCCCATACCGGGTAGCGAACCAGAAGATCGACAACCAGCCGACCGAGTCCCCGCTTCCGCAGGGGTCGTATCGTGCTCTCGCCGCGACCGCGAACAACTTCGCGCGAGAATCGCACATCGACGAGGTAGCGGCTCACCTCGGGGTCGACCCGGTGGAGTTCCGCCTCCATCATCTCGCCGACGATCGGTTGGCCGCCGTACTTCGCGCGGTCGCGGAACGCGCGGACTGGAGCCCCCGTCCCTCGCCCTCTTCAAAGCCCGACGGGATGGGGCGCGGCATCGCAATCGGCCTGGAGAAAGGGGGCCGGGTCGCGACCTTCGCCGAGGTCGCCGTCGGGGACGACCGCCGTGTCGAGGTCCGGAGAATCGTGACCGGGTACGAGTGCGGCGCGATCGTGCACCCGTCGAACCTCCGTAGCCAGGTCGAGGGCGGGACGGTGATGGCTCTCGGAGGAGCGCTCTTCGAAGCGATCCGCTTCGATAACGGGCGGGTGCGGAACCCCAAGTTCTCCGAGTACCGGGTCCCCCGATTCCAGGACGTTCCATCGATCGACGTGCTCTTGCTCGACCGGAAGGACCTCCCCTCTCAGGGCGGCGGCGAGACGCCCCTCATCGCGGTGGCTCCTGCGATCGCCAACGCTATCTTCGATGCGACCGGGACTCGCCTCCGGACACTTCCACTCATACCGGACGGGATCGTTGCCTGACGGGTCTTTTCCCCGCGATGCCGAGGCAGGCTTGGCCCCACGTGACGCCCTTTGGCGGAGAAGCCCTCGCCCCGGGGCATTATCCCATCCCCCGACCTAGCTCACACACCGCGCAGAGGGTTTCCAGCATGACCGTGACACCTCGCAAGCGGCCGTCCGCGGCCGCCAGAAAGCGACATCGAAGAGAACGCAATCTACGAATCGCCGCGCGGCGACGGCAGGTCCCGCTCGGAGGAAACCGGGCTCGACGCTGAGAGGTCTCGGGCACGATGGGGTCGCAGGGTTCTCCGATAGCTTCGTCCGGGGCTTCGTCTCGCCCGCGTCCTCCGGTCGTTTCTGCTCGAGCCCTGTCCGCGCTCATGGTGGTGGGTTGCTTCGCGTGTGTCGGCGCAGGTCTCGCGTTCGCGAACGTGTGCGATGGCGGCTATTCCCTCGTCCTCTGGGGCGGTGCGATCGCCTTCCTCGCGGCGCTCCTCTACCGTCTCGGAGCTTGGGCTACCATCATCCCGTTCGCAATCATCACGCTCGCGCTCATCGGGGGCGGACTGTACGGGTTGAGCGTTGCAGGGTGTTCTCTGTAGCGAGGGGAACGGTCGGGTCGAACCCTCAACCCCTTCCCTCCGCGGGCGTCACGAGGCAGCGGCGAAGGTTCTATTCCTGCGAGCAGAGTGAGGAGATCGATGTCGACCGGGGCGCCCCCGAAGACGTTCATCTCGGACCTTAGACCCGGCCGTGTCGCCACGTTCGAGGCACTCGTCGCGAAGCTCGAACCTACCCGTGAGGTCGAGCAGCGGTCCGGCGGAACGAAGCAGGTCCGCAACGGGGTCCTCAGCGACGGCACCGCAGAGATCTCGTTCGTCCTCTGGGGCGATGAGGTCGAGCTCGTGTCGCAAGGCGACAGGATCCGGATCGTCGAGGGGTGGGTGAAGGACTACAAGGGACGGCCGCAGGTCTCGCTCGGAAAGACTGGAAGGATCGAGAAGGCGTAGATTTCTTCTTCTGCCCGGCCGCGGCGGCCCCGGTACC
>DASPTO010000150.1:0-5708 GCA_035623375.1 Thermoplasmata archaeon | reverse complement strand
CCCGCGGGGGCTGCACCACCTGGGTGCTCACCGAGCTCCTCGCTCTCGCTCGCGAGGAGGGGGTCGACCTCATCGGCGAGCCGCGGCTCGTCCGCCTGAACCCGAACATCCCCTGGAAGACGAGGGGAAACGCTGCGCTCGCCGCGCAGTTTGGCCGCGGTCGTGGCCGACGCCAGCGAGTCGGGGAGATCGGCGGGCACCCGGTCTGGAGCTGGAATCGGGGCCGCTCGCTCCCGGCCGCGGTCTCGGAGCGGTTCGTGGAACACGCCTGGGAGCGTGTCCTCGCGGGGTCCCGGCTGGGAGAGCTCCGGACGGACCCCGCGCTAGTGGCCGTCCACCGCCGGCTCCCGTCCCGGCTCTACTACCGTGCGGTCCGGGAAATCGTCCCCGTCGACGAAACCCGTCGCTATCTCCGGTCGCTGGGCGCGACCGTGCACGCGAACGGGAACGGACAGGGGATCGTCGGAGCGAGCGCCGCGATCGCCTGGCCGACCCGCCCCGCGACCTGGGAAATGATCGCCTACCGTCCAATCGAGCGGGAGGGCGCGCGGCGACGCGTCGATGCAAAGTCCGTTCGCAAGGTGGCCCGGGAGTTTCCGCGACTGTTCCTCTGCCATGACCCCCGAACACGACGTCTTTTGGTCACGCCGCACACTCCCTGTCCCATTCTCTACGGGCTGCGTGGGACCGAGCGATCCTCTCCCCTCCATGCCCGGACGGGCATCCGGTCGGAGCCCGTGGACCGGTGGGTCCTCTTTCGCACGAATCAGGGGACCGGTGCCCATCTCGCCCGCCGGCTTGCGCGGCAGCTCAAACCCTACGGGTCCGCCCGTGTGGTGGGGTGGGTCGCGACCGTCCCGCGTGTCCTCCGAGGAGGGCACGTGCGATTCGGTTTCCGCGACTCGGAAGGCACGGTTCTCGAGGTGGTAGCGTTCGAGCCGACGAAGACGCTTCCCCGGGTGGCGCGCCAGCTCGTCCCCGGAGACCGCGTGGAAATCTGGGGGAGTCGAGGGTCGCGGGCCCCTCTCAAGCTGGAGGGCCTCCGCGTGCTTTCCCTGGTGCCCCGATGGAGCTCCCCGGTTGCTCCGGAATGCCCGAACTGTCACCGGCCCACCCGTTCGCTCGGAACCGTCCGGGGCTACCGTTGCCCTCAGTGCCGAGCTCGTTTTCCGCCCGAAGCAGCCCGCCGGATTCGCCTCTCCGCTCGGCTCACGCCGGGGGTCTACCACCCGACCCCCTCCGCGCGGCGCCACCTGGCGCCGCTGGGACCGGAACCATGAGCTGCCATGCCACGGTGACCGAGAGCTTTTGAGCCGGACCTCGGTGTACAAGTCAGGTTTCCGAGCATGGGTGCGCGCACGCGTGTGGCGGTCCTCTTCGCGGTCATCATCGCCCTGTTCATTGTCGTGGGCGGACTGGTCGGGGAATTCGTCTTCCAGTCCTGGCTGGCAGGGCTCATCGTCGCGCTCGCGCTCGCCGTCGTGCTCAACCTCGTATCCTACTTCTTCTGCGACCGAATCGTCCTCTGGTCGACCAAGGCGAAGATCGTGAGCCCCGCCCAGGCTCCGCGACTCGCCAAGATCGTCGACGAGCTCGCTCCGGAGTTCGGGCTCGTGGCTCCCCGGCTCGCGGTCGTCCCCTCGCAGACCCCGAACGCCTTCGCGACCGGACGGGACGAGCGACATGCGGTCGTCGCGGTGACCGAGGGAATCCTCCCGATTCTCAACGACCGAGAGCTGAAGGGAGTGCTCGCGCACGAGCTCGCCCACGTCCGGGACCGGGATGTCCTGCTCATGACGTTCGCTGCGACCGTGGCCGGGGCGATCTCGTACGCCGCCCAGATCGCGTTCTTCTCGATGCTGTTCGGCGGGTCGAGCAACAACCGGAGCAACGTGAACCCGATCGTTTTGCTCCTGGCACTTGCGACGGCGCCGATCGCCGCGATGCTCATTCAGCTCGCGATCTCGCGCTCGCGAGAGTTCCGCGCCGACGAGGTCGGCGCGTACACGATCGGGGACCCGGAGGCCCTCGCGAGCGCACTTCAGAAGCTCGAGGCGGCGAACGTACGCCGGCCGATGAACGTCGGTTCGCCGGCGCAGTCGAGCCTCTACATCGTGAACCCATTTCGGGGAGCATCGTTCGCCGCGATCTTCTCGACCCACCCACCGACCGCCGTGCGAATCCGACGCCTCCGCGCGATGCATGCCGACCCGTCGTACCGCGTCCAGGTCCGAGGGCCCACGCTCCGGTCCGGTGGAACGAACCGGCCGTCCGGAGGGTGAGGGGTGCGATGCCCGCGTGTCCGGCGTGCGGGTCGGAAGTCGGGCAGGATGCGACGCAGTGTCCGGACTGCCAGCTTTCCGTCTCTCTCTTCTCCGCGGTCCGGGAGGCTGCCGGGCCCGCACCGGAGCACGACCCTGCGTACGTTCGAACGATTGGCGAGCTCCTCGCGACGATCGACCTCGATAAGCCGGTAACGCCGCTACCGGCCGAAACTCCGAAAGGTCTCCTGAGCCGGCCCCGACGAGGGTCTGCGGTCGGAGCGCCGCCGCCTCGCGCCGGCAGGACTCCCCGGCCCATCGGACCCCTTCGCGACCTCCCCCGGCTTCCGAGCGCCGAGACCGAGTCCGAGGTGCGACGTCGCATCGCCGAGTACTTCGAGCTCGGCCGTCGGCTCGGCGTGGACTTCACCGACTTCCGTGTTCGCGCGAACGCTGCGACGACCTCGGCGGACCTCGGTTCGCTCGACGTGCTCGAGCGGGAGATGTTCGTCCATCTCGTGAGCTCGATCGCCGAGGAATTCGAGGGTGCTCTCGCCCAGCGGAACGAGCTGTCGCAACTCGTACCGACCCCGAGCGCGGATGTCGAGCTGGACGCGATCCGTGAGTCGATCCGGCTCGGGGACCTCTCCGGCGCGCTCCGTCGGCTGGGACACGTTCGCGATGAGCTTCTCCGGGTGGAGGAAGAATGGGAGGTGGGCCGGATCCTCGTGAGCGAGTGCGACCTTATCGTTCAAACGATCCGCGAGCTCGGAGGGGACCCCGGCCCGGCCCAGGGCCCGGTGGAGGAGGGGCGAAGGCTCGTCGTCGCGGGTCGTCGAGAGGACGCGGAGAAGCTGCTCGCACGTGCGGCCGTCGCTCTGTGGACGGTTTTGGAGCCGCGTCTCTTCGAGGACCTCCGGAAGATCCGGGACCGGATGACCGAGGCGCGGTCCGCGGGTTCCGACATCTCGGCCGGAGTTTCCGACCTTCGGGACGTCGCGACCGAGCTCCGTCAGCGCAACTTCGCAGGGATGCTGATGGCCTACCGGCGCCTTCGGGCGTTCGTCGACCGACTCGCGTTGCCGGAATCCACCACCGCTGAGACCGGCGCGCTCGCGGCGCTCCGGTCGGGTCCGTCCGCATAGATAAATAACCGGCCCGGGGTCGACCGGACGTGCCGACCGAGCCACTTCGCGGGTTCCGTGACTACCTCCCCCCCGAGGCGGGGGCCCGTTCCGAGATCCTCCGCCGGATGCGCGCGGCGGCCCGGCGCTCGGGTTTTCGCGAGCTCGAGACCCCGTGCGTCGAGAGTCTCGAACTGTTCCAGAAGAAGAGCGGGGAGGAACTTCTGGGGCAGACCTGGTCGTTTACCGACAAGGGGAACCGTCCGGTCGCGTTGGTGCCCGAGACGACCCCCTCCGTCGCCCGGATCCTCGCCGCCCGGGCGAAGTCGGAACCGCTCCCGGTGAAGTGGTTCACGGTCTCGAAGCACTGGCGCTACGAGGAACCCCAGGCGGGCCGGACCCGGGAGTTCACGCAGTTCAACCTCGATATCTTCGGTGTCCCCGGGGTGGAAGCCGAGACCGACATCCTCGCGACGACCGCGCTCGTTCTCGACGAGATCGGAGCCGAGGGGCTCTATGCGTTCCGTGTGAACGACCGGGCCGTGACGGAAGGGCTCGGCCGGCTCGCCGGAGCGAGCGCGACGGCTCCGTTCTTCCGTGCGGTCGACCAGTATCGCAAGATTGCCGCATCCGAATTCGGGGAGGTGCTCTCGAACGCCGGCGTCTCCGCGGACCGTTCGGACGAGCTTCGCTCGTTCTTTGATAGCGCGGGCTCCGGGATCCCGTACGCGAGCTTGGAACCATTCCTCGCCGACCTCACCCGTCGCGGACTCGACCCCCCTGCGCTCGAGGGCGTCGAACGGCTCCGGAGGCTCTTCTTCCTTCTCGACAAAGCCGGGCTCTCCGACCGGACCTTCTTCGACCCGACGGTCGTCCGGGGTCTGGCATACTACACCTCGACGGTCTTCGAGGGATACGCGAAGGCGGGGCAGGGTCGCTCCCTGTTTGGAGGAGGACGATACGACAACTTGATCGAGCTGTTCGACGGTCCTCCGACCCCGGCCGCCGGGATCGCGATCGGCGACCAGACTCTCGAGCTCTTCCTGAAGGGGGGCGGTCGATGGCCCGAGGGCGAGCCACCGCTCGACACGTTCGTGGCGTTCGCCGACCCGGCGCTTTATCCCGAGGCGGTCCAACTCGTTGCCGAGCTCCGCAGGTCCGGTGTAAGCGCCGACTCCGACCTCCTCGGTCGGAATCTCTCCCGGCAGCTCAAGGAGGCGGCGCGGCGGAAGAGCCGCCGTGCGCTGATCCTGGGGCTCCGTGAGGCGACGCCGGGTGCGTTGGTCGAACGTGATCTCGCGACGGGTGCACAGCGTGAGGTCGCTCGGGGCGAGGCGGCACGACCGGCGTGATCCCCTCGAACGTCTCCCCGTCCCAGAGAAGGATTCCGGGCGGCGACTCCGCGCCCTCGACGTAACCGTACCAGTAGACGACAGCGCCCTCGCCGAACATCTGGGTATAGGGCCCGAGCTGGCGCTTCAGGTTCTTCCGAAGCTCGACGTCGTCCCCGAAATTCGCCTTCGATTCGATCCAGGTGAGCTTCTGGCCGTAGAAGATGATCGGTTCGTCGAGGAGCGCGTCCGGCGTCTTCGCGTACTTTCCGCGCAGGTCCTTCTCGGTCCGGTATCCGATCCCGTGCTTCTCGAGCCACGTCTGGAGCCGTTCCTCGCCCTTCCGCCCTCGCTCTCGCTGGAGCTCCATTCCTCGGGGCGAGTAGATCATGTCGGCGGCGAGGAGTGCCTCGACCTCCTTGTGGATACGAGGGTCGGGAGCCGTCTCGGGGTGGAGGAACGTTCCCCAGACCTTCTTCCGGGGGATGCCGAGCTCTCCCAGCATCTGCTGGCCCATCAGGACCGGTGGGAACTTCCAATCGCGGGCGATCTCGAGCATCGTCCGGCCGCGCTTCCACTGTCCGACGAGCTTCGGGACCTGTCGCTTCACGACGTAGAAGCGTCGGGTCGCGTCCCGCGTGACGCGATGGGTGTGAATCACGAAGAGGAGCTCCTCCCCCCAGTGCTCCTGATGGGCGATCCGGTGCACGTCCTCGTAGGTGGCGAGGGAGTCGTAGAGGCGTTGGTACGTCGTTCGATCCATACGGATCCGTTTCGGCAGACGGGGCCCGGAGCCGTGGGCGGGGATAACGTTGCGTGGGAGCGGTTCGGTGGGGAGAGGAGCCGGCGGGCGGGTCACTCTCGCCAATCCAGGCCGATCGTACGGAGGCGCACCTTCGGGATGGGTGGCATCCTTCGCTTGTGCCGGGACTGGAGGATTCGCCCGGCGATCGCTGTGACGCGTGCGAGCGGGATGCCGGTCTGCTCCGAGA
>DASPTO010000149.1:0-4758 GCA_035623375.1 Thermoplasmata archaeon | reverse complement strand
AAGCCGATAAGAGCCCGGGCGATTCCGGACCCGTATGCCCGGTCCGTCGTCTCCGTCCGGTCCGACCTCGCCCAAGTTCCTCCGTCGGGGGAAGGTGAAGGAGGTCTACGAGATCTCCCCGACCGAACTTGAGTTCCGGTTCACGGACGATATCTCGGTCTTCGACAAACATATCCCGAGCGAGATCCCGCACAAGGGCGAGACGCTCGCACGGACCGCCGCCTTCTGGTTCGAGATGTGCACTCGGCTCGGCGTTCCGCACCACTACCTCGGCCTCGCCGGCCCGACCGCGATGCGCGTGAAGCGCGTCCAAGTGGTGCCGAAGCCTTCGACCCTCGGGCCGCACCCGAAGAACTACCTCGTCCCCCTCGAGCTGATCGTTCGCTACTACCTCGCGGGGTCGATGTGGGACCGGGTGAAGGCCGGCAAGGTCACGGCGGAGGAGCTGGGATTCCCGAAGGGGAAGACGCTCACGTTCGCGATGCCGCTTCCCCAGCCGCACTTCGAGGTGACGACGAAGCTCGAACCGGTCGACCGCCTGCTCACCACGTCGGATGCGCTCTCGCTCTCCTCGCTCGAAGCGTCGCAGCTCGCCTCGATCCGCGAGACCATCCTCAAGGTCGACGCGGCGATGCAGAAGGAGATCGGTCCCCGCGGCCTTCTCCACGTCGACGGGAAGAAGGAGTTCGCGGTCGACTCGGACGGCGTCCTGATGGTCGTCGACACGTTCGGGACCGCCGACGAGGACCGGTTCTGGGACACGGCGGCGTACGAGCGCGGCCGTCAGGTCGACTTCTCGAAGGAGTTCGTCCGGCAACACTACCGGACGTCCGGCTACTACGACCGACTCGTGAAGGCGCGCGAGGCGCACCTCCCCGAGCCCGCCATCCCGCCCCTCCCGCCGCTCCTCGTGGACGAAGTGAGTCGGCTGTATACGATCGTGTACCAGCGTCTTACGGGCGAGCCGTTCGTCCCGCTCGCTCACTCCGGCTAAGGTCCAGGTTTCACCGTTTCGCGACCCCTCCCGCACGCTTATCTCCCCGCGTCCCGGTCCAGCGGACGTGCCGTCCAAGACCAGCTCCAAAGCCTCCGAGACGGAGGCGCATCCGCCCGAGCCGAAGCACGAGATCGCCCTCGAGGACCTCCCGGGGATCGGGACCACCACCGCTGAGAAGCTCCGCGAATCGGGGTACACGGACCTGATGGAGCTCGCGGTCGCCTCGCCGGGGGACGTCGCAGAGGCTGCGGAGATCGGCGTCGCGGTCGCTCAGAAGATCATCGGCGAGGCGCGCCGGAAGGCCGACGTGGGGCAGTTCGAGAGCGGGACGACCCTCCTCGAACGTCGAAAGCGGCTCGGCCGGATCACGACCAATTCAAAGGCGCTCGACGAGCTCCTCGGCGGGGGCGTCGAGACCCAGGCGATCACGGAATTCTCGGGCGAATTCGGTACCGGGAAGACCCAGATCGCCCACCAGGTCGCGGTCGATGTCCAGACCGCGCCCGCGCAAGGGGGCCTGAACGGCGAGGTCGTCTACATCGACACGGAGAGCACGTTCCGTCCCGAGCGGATCGTCGACATGGCGAAGGGGGTCGGCATCGACCCGGAGGAGGCGCTCCGCCGAATCCATGTCGCCCGCGCGTTCAACTCGAACCACCAGATGCTCCTCGTCCAGAAGGCGCAGGAACTGGCCCGCGAGCGGCCGATCCGCCTCCTCGTCGTGGACTCGCTCACCGCCCACTTCCGCTCCGAGTACCTTGGTCGCGGCGAGCTCGCGCCGCGGCAGCAGCATCTGAACCGCCACCTCCACGAGCTTCTCCGGTTCGCGGACACGTACAACGCGGCGATCGTCGTGACGAACCAGGTGTCGGCCCGCCCGGACATCCTGTTCGGCGACCCGACCCGTCCGATTGGCGGGAACATCGTCGCCCACGCGGCGACGTACCGGGTCTACCTGAGGAAGTCGAAGCCTCCGAAGCGGATCGCGCGTCTCATCGACTCCCCGAACCTTCCCGAGGGGGAGGCCGTCTTCTCGCTCACGGGCGAGGGGATTCGCGACTAGCCAGCCGAGCCGTTCCGGATCTCCTCGTCGAAGACCCGTCCCCAGTCGGATTGGGAGCCGTCCCGGTCGTTGAACCGGTACCCCTTCGCGACCGTCCAGGTGCCGTAGACCTCGCGGCTCTTCGAATGCACCTTCGGGTCCGAGGCGAGCGCGACCACCGCTCTCTCGAGAAAGTACGGGTTCTCGAACTCAACGGCTTCCGGGCGGCTGGCCGACGACGGGCCTAGGTCACGGACCGGCGCTCCGCCGTCCGTTGGCCGATGCCCGAGCGGGTCACGATGGGGCGAGACGAGGAACGGGCGCCGGCTGCTCTCCCACGCGCCGAAGGGCGGTCGCCTTCACGTACAGATAGACGATCGCGCCGGGCCGTAACTCGAGTTGACGGACCGGCTCCTCGGTGAGAGCCACCCGAAGGAGCGTGCCGAGACACCGGACGACCATGGTGAGACCGAGGGTGCCCGGGTCGTGGCGGACTCGCTCGACGGTTCCACGAAGGACGTTGCGGGCGCTCGACGCGAATCGATGGCGAGCGGCGACCACCGCCTCCGGGTCGAGGAGGACCGAGACGGCTTCGCCGTCCCGTGCGGGGAACGCGACACGCAGGCGGAGTCCACCCTCGACGAGGACCTCGGGGGTCGGCGCCCGCCGGTAGACCCCGTGAAGGAGGTTTGGCTCCGAGAGAGGCGTGAGCAGATGGGCATCGAGAAGCTCGACCGAGTCGAACCCGCCGCGCACGATCCGGTCGCCAAGCGGCGTGAGCGTCGACCCCCCGTGACTCGAGCCTCCGCGCACCGCGCGCACGACCTGGCCCCCGAACGCTCGTTCCAGTCGCTCGATGCGGTAGACAGCGCGGTCGCGCGAGATCCCGACCCGGCGGCTCGCCGCGACGAGCGACCGCTCCTGCGCGAGCGAGCGCAGTAGGGCGATGTCGGTGGACATGACGACGTTCGCGCGCGGGGGCCTCATCGAGCGCTTCGAGCCCCGGCCCCGAGCGAGTGGACCGACTCGGTGTCGACGTTGAAGCGGAGCCGGTCTCCGACCGCGGGAAGATTCGTGGGCCACGGTCGGGGAAGCCGGAGGGCCACCATGAGGTCATCGACCGCCACTTCGACACGAACCCCCTCGGGGTTCGGTCGCGCGCTGCGCACGACCCCTTCCCAGGTGGACGGAACGCCGATCGTCGGAACGGCCAGGGGGGTCCCCACGGCGACCCCTTCCGAGCCGGATGCCGCGAGGAGCCATGCCGTGAACGGGTGGTCCCGTCCCGCCTCGAGCGCCGCCCGGTCGTAGACGTTCTCGTAACCGACGAATCGCGCGACGAACGCGTTGGACGGACGTTCCAAGAGATCGAGCGCGCTCCCCTTGAGGCCGACCCGTCCGCGGTCGAGCACGACGAACGAGTCCGCGACCGAGAACGCGAGGCCGGGGTCGTGGGTCACCACCACGACCGGGATCCCCTCCTCTCCGCGGAGCTCGGTGAGGACGAGGCCAAGCTCGCGTCGTGCCTCGACATCGAGCGCCTGCCACGGTTCGTCCCAGACGATCAATTCGGGCTCCGCGGCGAGCGCCCGGGCGAGCGCCACCCGCTGCTGCTCCCCACCGCTCAGCCGCGCAGGGTGCCGGTGCTTGAGGGCGGTGAGACGGAACCGGGCGAGCAGGTCCTCCGTGCGTGAGTTCGCGTCGAGGCGTCCCCGCAGCTCCATCGGGTAGCGGACGTTCCCGAAGACCGTTCTCTGCGGGAAAAGCCCGAGCCCCTGGGGAACGTAGCCGAGCGCCCGCTCCTCGGGCAGCCAGTCTGAGATATCGACCCCGTCGCGGAGGAGACGCCCTCCGCGGAGCGGGAGGAATCCCGCGAGCGTTCGGAGGAACGTCGTCTTCCCGGCGCCCGAGCTCCCGAGCACCGCGACCGCCTGTCCGGAGCGAAGCGAGAGGTCGACGGGGCCCAGATGAAAGGCATCGAGGTCGGTCTCGACGCCGTCGATGAGCCACTCGCTCATGGGGTCAGGTCCCCCCTCCGCCATGGCAACCAGCCGGTCCGCTCTCCGACGCGGA
Source organism: Thermoplasmata archaeon (assembly GCA_035623375.1). Classification (GTDB taxonomy): domain Archaea; phylum Thermoplasmatota; class Thermoplasmata; order Lutacidiplasmatales; family UBA184; genus Lutacidiplasma. Next base: position 646 of record DASPTO010000149.1, on the reverse strand, counting down.
CGGCAAGGAAGAGGGCGAACGCGATGAGGAGGAAGAGGGAGCTCACCGCGGCGGCGTCCGCGAGGTCCCCCTGCTGGAACAGGTTGTAGATGTACACCGAGATCGTGCTCGTGACGGGGCCGTTGTACGGCCCGCCGGGGTAGATTGCGTAGGCGAGGATCAGGATCCCGCCGATCTCGCTGACCGCGCGAGCCCACGTGAGGAGGAGGCCCGCGACGATTCCCCGGAGCGCGACCGGTAGCGTGACCGTGAGGAACGTCGTGCCGGGACCCGCTCCGAGCGAGCGGGCGGACTCGAGGACCCGGCCGTCGACCGCTTCGAACGACAGCTGGCTCGCGAGCACCGTGTACGGCGCGCTCACCACGGCCATCACGAGCACGACCCCCCAGATGGTGTCGTAGACGGGGAATCCGATCGCGTTCGTGAAGGAGTAGAGGGGGGAACCCGGCAGGACGAGGAGGAAGAGCCCGAGGCCGACCATCAGATGGGGGACGACGACCGGGAGGCCGACCACCGACTCGATGATGGCACGTCCGAAGAACCGCTTCCGCGCGAGAAGGTAGCCGAGCGGGATCGCGAGCAGGGCCGACGCGAGGACGGCGATTCCCGATGCGTAGAGGGTGACCCAGATCGCCTCCCGGACCTC
>DASPTO010000148.1:0-2016 GCA_035623375.1 Thermoplasmata archaeon | reverse complement strand
CCGATGAGGTCTCGCCACCCGCCCACCGCATCGATGGAGTTTCGCGACAGCGCGCAGACCTCCGAGAACAACATGCGGTCCGTCCCGAGGGAGATGTAGCTTTCGAGGAGACCGCCGTACTCGGGTTCGTATACGAGACTGGTGTCGAATGGGACGATCGTCCTCCCACGGCTCGCTTCGAACGCCCTTCGCCGGCCATAGCCGCGATTGCGTGCTGAGTGGGTCACGAGATGGAACCGTGGGTTGCGCCGGACTTGCTCTTCGAGAAACCCTCGAGCTCCGTCCTCGCTCGGCCCGTCGGCGACCACGACCTCGTAGGCGAGCCCCAGCTCCTCCCCGATTCGCTCGATGCTCGCGAGAGAGCCCGGAAGCCGGTCCACGCTGTTGAGGTTCGTCGCGCAGAACGACACGACCGGCCGTGCGTCCATCCTTCGACAGTGGGGACCGCTCCGAAATCAAGTTGACGGTCGGCCCGCGCCCGGACGATAGTCGGGGGAAGCGTCCTCCGACGCGCGTCCGGAGTCCAAGCCTTTTCGAAGAGGCAGGAAACTCTCTTGACCACGGGTCACGCTCCGCCCGACGCCGTGCCCGAAGCAGTCTCTGGTTCCGATCCTCCCTCGCCGAAGGGTTCCCCGCCGCCTCGACTCTCTGCCGCGGCGCTCTTTTGCGAGAACTGCGGTGTCGAAACGCGACACCGGATCCTGCGGGTCGACCGGTCGGCACGCGTGGGCAGCGGCAAGGTCCGCGGCGTCGCCCGATGTCAGGAGTGCCGTTGGACACACTCGTTCGAGTCGGCTGCGCCAGATCGGGTCACCGTCCCCCAGGTCCTGTCGAGCGGTAGCACCTCGGTGCGTTCCTCGGTCGAGCTACCCCCGCGACTCACTCTCCACGTAGGCGCAACGCTTCCGGGCCCGGAGGGTCCGGTGCGTGTTCAGCGGCTCGATACTCGGGACGGCCGGCAGGTGCCGAGCGCATCCGCGAGCGAGGTCGCTACGGTCTGGGCGGTCCGAGACGTCGGCGCGACGGTACCGGTCTCGGTCGTGGAAGGCGGGCGGACGCGGTCCACGCGCATCACGGTGCCCCGGACCACCCGCTACACGGTCGGCAGCCAACTCACGATCTCGGACCGGCGCCTCGAAATCGTGGCGCTCCGGGCCGAAGGGAGGACCTGGCGACGAGCCGGCGACACGTTCGAGGCCGGCAAGGTACAGCGGCTCTACTGCCGCTCCATCGAGTTGGAGCCTTCCCGGCCCCGTTCCTCCCGTGGGTTTGCACGACGGTTCGCACGAGCAAAGAGCGGGGCTAGGGACGTCGCACCGCGACCCCGCCCGCGGGCAAGAGCGACTGAAGCAGGGTCCGTGGGATTCCGAGTTCCCGAGAAAGTGCCACCTCTTGGTCGGACCGGCCCCGCTCATCCCCCGGAGTGAGGATCGCCCGGATCACGCCGCGGCGTCGCATCGCGTCCGGAGGCGCTACGGTCCACCGTTGTTCTCCTTGAAGGTCGATTTGCCCGAGCGCGAGCTCGGTGGGGAGGTCTCGCATCATGTGCTTGGTCCCTCGGACCACCCAGGCCCCTCGGGCCACGAACTCGCCGCTCTCCGCGGCCTTCGATACTTGCTCGGGCGTCACCCAGAACGCCGAAGCGGAGGCGTGTCCCGCGCGCCATGCCTTCGAGAACGCGACCGCCCATTGTGCTGCTTCGCGGTACGTGACCTCGGTGAGCGACGGGGCGCCCGGTTCGGGATGCTTGACCACGACGCTTGCGGCGCCGTGAACGTCGGCATGGACGTAGACGTCCCCCTCCTTGAGGTGCCGCTTGACGACCAGGTCGTTCGACGCGGCGTCCCGGCCCCCGACGACCACCGCACCCTCCGAGCTCACGAACCAGCGGTATCTTTCGAACCAATGGACCCGCTGTCGGGCGGCCGGAGTGGGCCGGGATGCCGGGACGGGAAGAGCCGGAGTGGAAGGACGGACCAACAGCGTCCGTCTCGCTTCGGCCTCCGCGACGGCGTT